>CAZXMY010000216.1:0-4600 GCA_964641325.1 uncultured Flavobacteriaceae bacterium
GTTCTATTGTCTGTCTCAAAAATAAGTAAGGATGATCTTTTAACTTTTTAACGAGATGAATATGTAATAATATAAGCTGTAAAAAATTATAATCACATCTTATTGCTAAGAGTAGAGACTATTTCATATTTTTGATATATGACAGAAATCAGACACAATTGGACTAAGGAAGAAATACTGGCTATCTATAATAGACCGATGATGGAATTATTATATGATGCTGCCACAATACATCGTGAGCATCACGATCCTAATACCGTACAAGTGTCTACCTTACTATCAATTAAAACAGGTGGATGTCCTGAAGATTGCGGCTATTGCCCGCAAGCCGCTCGATATCATACAGATATAGAGGGTAATGATTTGATGTCTGTACAGCAAGTCAAAGCACAAGCGTTACGAGCAAAATCTTCTGGAAGTTCTCGTGTGTGTATGGGAGCAGCTTGGCGTAATGTAAAAGACGGACCTGAGTTTGATAACGTACTAGAAATGGTACGTACGATTAATAAACTAGATATGGAAGTATGCTGTACCTTAGGTATGGTGACCGAAAATCAGGCACAACGTCTAGCAGAGGCAGGCCTATATGCTTACAACCATAACCTGGATACTAGTGAAGATTATTACAAAGATGTAATATCTACTCGCGCTTTTGAAGATCGTTTGGATACAATCTCCAATGTTAGAAAAACAAATGTGACGGTATGTTCAGGTGGGATTATTGGAATGGGAGAAGCGGTAGAAGATCGTGCAGGGATGCTAGTCGCATTGGCGACTTTAGATCCGCAACCAGAATCTGTTCCCATTAATGCCTTAGTCGCAGTGCCAGGAACGCCTATGGAAGATATAGAACCTATTTCTATCTGGGAAATGATACGAATGGTGGCAACTACTAGAATCGTTATGCCACAAACGCAAGTACGTCTTTCTGCGGGGCGTACAGAAATGAGTAGAGAAGGACAGGCTATGTGTTTCTTTGCCGGTGCAAACTCCATTTTTGCTGGGGATAAACTCCTAACAACGCCTAATCCAGATGTGAACGAGGATATGAAAATGTTTGAGTTACTTGGATTAAACCCTCAAAAGCCTTTTGTAAAGAAAGCGCAACCAGAAACTGTAGAAGCAATAAACTCTCAATATGACTCTTTAGGCGAGAAACCTAAATGGTCACGCCCCGAACATAAAATCGAACGTAACGAAGCGGCACGATTTACAAAAAAAATAGACGTGAGCTAAGCTATAAGTTTTGTTTAACTTGACGTTGTAACAAGAACCTTTTAAGAAAGGATTCTTATAGCTTTTATTTTGTATTTCATAAGCTGCTCTAAATCTATTATATATGAAATGGGGATTTCTTATTGTAGTATGTATAATTAGCTTTAATAGTCTAGGTCAGGAGACTTTGGAAGACTATGAAGCCCTGTATAACACCAATCTATCCGGACCAAAAGAATTAGTAGTACTAGATAGTATTATTGCAAAAATAGGCCATTCCAATGATGGTAAACTAGCAGATTATTCAGAAGTTTTTGTAGATAAAGCTATTGTTCTTGGACAATATAAAGATGCTATTCGAATTGCGGTAAAGTCCATACACCATATTAATATAGGCCTCCAGCAAACTTCCAGAGCTGATAAAATATTAGCAAAGGTGGAACCCTATAGAGATAGTATTTCGGATTCGTATCTCAGAGGTGCAATACACCTTAAAAGAGGAGGTGTTTATTTTAATGGTAGAGGCTTTGAAAAAGCGTCTGAGAACTACCTTAAGGCTTTAGAATTTTTTGGAGAAAAGGATTCTATCGATATGGCGGATGCTATTTATTTTAATGGGCAGGCGCAATTTGAATTAGGAAATCATTTAGAAGCTATTAACAACTACCAAAAGGCAAATGAGCTATATAGATTGCTTAAAGACTATGTATACGAGCAGTATACAGAGGGAGCAATAATTAGCGTTTATGGTATCAATGGTTTTAATCAAAAGGCAATAGACGCACGCAAGAGACTTATCGAAAAGGTCAAAAGAAAAGGAAAAAGTGGCTTGATTACATTATACAATAATCAAGCAATAAATTATAAAAAGCTTAATAATATTGAAAAACAAGAAGAAAACTTACTGGCGGCCTATACCCAATTAAAAGAGAACAATGTTCTTATATCTTCAACTGCAAGTATTAACATACACTCATCCTTAAGTGACTTATATGCTAATCAAGGAAAATTGGAAGAAGCGCTTAAATATCTTCAGCCCATAGAGAAAGTCGAGGCTGAGCTTGATCCTAATAGCATCCCATATATGAACTACAGGCTTGCGATAGCAAATTATTATCATAATAATAACCAGAGCAGTAAAGCCATTGCCATCGCAATAAACATTAAAGAGTTGGTAGTGCAGTCAGAAAAAGTATCTCTGGAAATAACAATGAAAGAGCTATTGGCCAAAGCATATAAAAAAAATGGACAGCCAGAAAAGGCTCTTAACTATTTTCAAGAAGCCAAGGTGTTACAAGATTCTATATACGGCGTAACAAAAACAAATGCCTTGTCCTTTTATCAATCTCAATTCGAAACAGAACGAAGATTAAAGGAAATAGTCGAAAATGAGGCTACTATCAACCTGTTGGATAAAGAAATGGAATTGGCAAAAACCAAGAATGGATTGTATGCCGCAGGCGCAGGAGCAATAGGCCTTTTGTTTTTGTTTAGCTTCTTATACCTGCGTAATAGATCTAGGCAGAAACAGAAGCTTTTAGAAGTAGAGTTGCAAGGGCATAAAGAATCTTTAGAGGTGTATACGCAAGAATTATTATCCACAAGCACATCTCATGAGAAACTTCGAGAAGAGTTAAATAGACTAAAAAAGAATGTGGGAAATGAGGATCATATCTCTAAACTACAGGACTTAATGACTTTTAAAATATTAACGCCAGAACATTGGGATAATTTTAAAGGAAAATTTAACAGGGTATATCCACAATTACTTATTAAGGCCAGACACGTAAATAATGATATTACAAATTCTGAAGAGCGCCTCATAGCTCTGGAAAAGTTAAATCTTAAGACCTCAGAAATTGCAAAAATACTTGGTGTATCTCCGGATAGTGTGACAAAAATGCGCTATAGATTACGCAAGAAACTAGGAATAAATAAAGAAATTTCTATTTCAAAGTATATCGAGGCTGCTTAATATAGGGTTATATGATTAGCACATGGACATTATAATAAACTATAAATCAGAACAATATGATTTGTCCATTTTTTTGTCCACCTCTTTTCCTTTAAAATTCTTACAATATATAAGTACTTGTACTAAGAATTGAGCAATTTAATTGTTTGATGATTTGGGGCTAGATTGGATAAGGGTGTAGTATTAACTTTGTAGGTGTACTTATAATTCCCTTGATTGCAATCTGCATACTTGCAATCGCGTTATTGATAAGAGGGTGAGAGTTCTTATTAGACGCGATTGTTTTTTTTTGCTAATTTATTAGACCAATCTAATATTTTGCGTGAAGCTGTACTGCACTGGTTTTGGATTTTATTCAAAGAAGAAAAGAGTATTTGAGTATCCTATACGTTCCATAATTTTTAGATATACAACAAAGGTGTATTAAAGATTTTGGTTAATATTGCGTGTACCCAATTGAGTAGCATAAGATGCATTTAGAAAACATACCTAAAGTTTCCAATCTTTCTCGAGAACAATTTTTAGCGAACTATGTGCGCAAACAAAAGCCTGTGGTGATACAATCTCTCACTAAGGATTGGGATGCCTATACCAAATGGAACCTAAACTATATAAAAGAAGTAGCAGGTAATAAAAATGTGCCCTTATATGATGACCGTCCTGTGAAACATGACGAAGGATTTAATCAGGCTCATGCTACAATGAAGATGAGTGAGTATATCGATCTTTTGAAGCGAGAACCTACTAATTATCGAATTTTCTTGTATAACTTAATGAAGGAAGTGCCTTCACTTAAACACGATTTTAAGTTTCCCAAGATGGGTTTACGTTTATTAAGGCAAATCCCTATGCTGTTTTTTGGCGGAGCAGGCAGCAAAGTTTTTATGCACCATGATATAGATTGGGCAAATATCTTACACTTTCAATTTGAGGGTAAGAAACAATGCATACTTTTCGCACCAAGCGAAACAAAACATCTCTATAAAGTACCTTATAGTCTTATAACTCGTGAAGATATAGATTTTGACAATCCGGATTTTAAAAAATTTCCAGCCTTAAAGAATGCACAAGGTTATATTTGTGAACTACAACATGGAGAAACCTTATACATGCCCGAAGGCTACTGGCATTATATGAAATATCTAACTCCAGGTTTTAGTATGAGTTTACGAGCGCTTCCGCGAAAGCTAAAGCACCTGCGTTATGCCCTTTATAATATTTTCATCATGAGGCATTATGACAACTTTATGCGCCGCCGCAAAGGACAAGACTGGATAGACGAGAAGAATGAACGGGCTATGAATTCATCACTTAAACTGTAGGTTAAGTAACAAAAAAACGTCAGTACTTTGTCGTACTGACGTTCATAGTATAGGCTATTTACCAGCGGTAAATATTTCCTTAAGTTGA
>CAZXMY010000217.1:0-4599 GCA_964641325.1 uncultured Flavobacteriaceae bacterium
ACCATAGAGTATAACGATGATAACGTGCCGCAACGTATAGACGCTATTGTAGTTTCCACGCAACACGATGATTTTGATGAGGATGATGCCATGCTTGCTAAAATTCGTAAAGACATAGTAGAGATTTTAATCCCACGGCTTATAGCAAAATTGCCTGCAAGAGTAGCCTCTCTTTTTAATGACGATATCAAATATCATATCAACCCAACAGGCAAATTTGTTATAGGTGGGCCTCACGGAGATACAGGTCTTACTGGTCGTAAAATTATTGTAGACACCTATGGAGGAAAGGGAGCTCACGGTGGTGGTGCTTTTTCTGGTAAAGATCCTTCTAAAGTAGATCGCTCTGCAGCCTATGCTACTAGGCACATTGCAAAAAATCTAGTGGCTGCCGGAGTGGCAGATGAAATACTCGTACAGGTTTCTTACGCCATTGGTGTAGTAGAACCTATGGGAATTTTTATAGACACATACGGAACTTCTAAAGTCGCTATGACAGATGGAGAAATTGCTCAAAAAGTAACCGATATTTTTGATATGCGTCCTGCAGCTATTGAGTCTCGACTTAAACTAAGATCCCCTATGTACAGTGAGACAGCGGCCTATGGACATATGGGAAGAAAGAATGAAACCATCACAAAAACCTTCGAACGTATAGATGGAACCACTCAAGATGTAGAGGTAGAACTGTTTACCTGGGAAAAACTAGACTATGTAAACAAGGTGAAAACAGCCTTCGATATATAAACCAATTTCGCTACATAGCATAAACTAAAAAAAGAGGATTCATTAATATGAATCCTCTTTCTTTATATTGACTTGTTTTGCTTTCGCGAACCTGCCTTGCCGGCAGGCAGGAGCCTACTTCTATAAATTATACTTAGTCGTAAACAATACGATACGAGGCTGTACAAAATACTCCGTATTTCTAATCGTAATATCATTGACAGTACTTTGAGAAATTACGTCCACATCAAAAAGATTCGTTGCTTTAATACTAAATTCCCATTTACTTTCCGGTTTTTGATAAAATAAAGCCGCTTCAAGAAACTGATAGTTATTATCTATATCGGTTGCATCATCATCATCGTCATAATTAAAATACTCCCAATCTGCTGTAACAATAAATCCTTTACCAAAGGCCCATTCAAAATTTGCAAAGGGTCGATCTGTAGTAAAGACTCTGGATACTCCGTTATCCGAATCAGTGATATTACGACTAAATCCAACCTCTAAATTAGGTGCTTCTTCAAAATTAGTTGCAAAACTTGCTCTATAGTTTTGAGTAAAATTTTCTGTTTGCCTGTCCTGACCATTAATAATATTATTGAGACTACTGTATGATAAATTTCCGCTTAGGTTAAGACGCCATTTCTTAAAGTTTTTACTAAAACGACCATTTGCACTTACTGTTTCATCATCAAAATTGCTATTATTAACAGGACTCGAAATTTGATTTATCCCTTGAAACAAACCTGCTGTTTTAATAGGATCGATACGGCGTGTATAATTTACTCCTCCAAAAAAGTTGGTAAATGTAAACATGCTAAAACTAAAATAGTTTAGACTTAAGTTATGAAAAATAGCGTTTTCCAAATTTCTATTTCCTCTAAAAAGACTATTGAAATTATTGAAAATTAATCCCTCTGCATAGTTCGTAACATCTGTATACTGTGCACTTGCCTGATAGTTAAATCGCAAACTCTGACTTTGCCCAAATTGAACATTTACAAACAAATCCGGTAGCGCAAGCCATTTGTTCTCTGAAGTAACAGCTCCCGATTGATCACTTTCCACATCAAAATTGTGTAAGGTTAGTCCTGGAGTCCAAGTTACTTTTCCCGTTTTCACTTTGTAATGAAGCCCTAAGAAAATATCACTAAAATGAAACTTTACACCATTACGTAAGGATTGTGTTTCTCCGTTTTGGCTGGGATTAGGTAATGACTCATCTAAACGATCTCTACTTCCCTCAAAAATTTCAAAAATACCACTATCAAAATGTTGTCTGCTCTGAGTGGTTCCCAATGTAAAATTAAGATTACTCTTTTTATTAAGTACCCAGTAGTAATCTAATTTTGCATCTGTTTTATTTGTTCTAATAGTCTTCTCTTGATCAATAGAAAACAGCTCTCCATCAGCTATCTGATTTAAAGGTATTGTACTAGTAAATGGCTGATCACTTAACAAAGCCTGATAAAATGGATTTTCATTTTGAAATAGATGTTGTGCTTCAAAGGCAAAAATATTATTTTCATTCAGGGTATAATATGCCTTTAAATTCTGATTAATGGAGTAAGGATCATTCTCTTTATTCTGATCCACAACAGCAGATTCTGCCTCACCAGTTTCTGTCGTAATGGAAATTCCATCAGAGAACTCCGTTTGATCAGAAATTTTAGCCAGGATATCATAGTCAATCTGAAAATTAGCTGTGGGTTTATACACTGAGCTAAATTTTGCCATTGCCAATCTATTTTGTTGGGCACTACTTTCATTAAATTCTTGAGTAAAGCCCTCATTAATAAACGTATTTAATGACTCATTTACAAAATCTGTACGATTATCGCTTAAAATAGTAAATCCGCTAATATCCCATTTTGGGCTTACAGCATATGTGAAGTTTGTTGCTAGAAAGTCTGCCTCTATATTTGCTGCTCTATTATTTTGGGTAGTGAGAAAGCCCAAACCACCGTCTGATACATTAAAGCTGGTTCCTCCTCTTCTATTAAATCCTCTAAAACCTCCTGTAAAATTATTATAATCTCTAAAGGTAAAGGGTACATCACCAGTATTATTAAAATCACTTATTATATTAATACTCCCTTTAGGGCTATAATAAAATAAACGTGGATTTGCACGATATCTAGTTTTATCTCCATCTCCAATTCCCGCATTGATCTCTCCAAACCAAAAATTTTCTTTTCCTTCTTTAAGCTTTAAATTGATCGCAATATTATCTTGATCATTGCCCAAACCTCTCAATTGAGACACTTCATTATAATTGCGCAACACCTCTACTTTTTTAATGGCATCTGCTGGTATGTTTTTTGTAGCTAGTTTACTATCTCCATCAAAAAAATCCTTACCATCTACCATTACCTTGGACACGGTTTGGCCATCTACTTCAATCTCTCCATCATCTGTGAGTTCTACACCTGGCAGTTTTTCTATAACATCACCTAGTTTTTTTTCTGTTCCATTGGTAAAGCTATCTGCATTATACACAATGGTATCTCCTTTTACCGTAATTGGAATCTCATAAACTAGTTCTACATTATCCAATTGATTAGGATCTTCTATCAATACAAAATCCTTGATCTCATCGGTAGACTCCTCTGTAACTGTATACGGTTCGATAGCAGATTTTAAGCCTAAAAAACTCACTTTAAGCTCATAGGTTTTGCCTCTTGTTAAATCTAATCTATAACGTCCCTTTATATCTGTAATAGCGTAGCTTTCTAAAGCTCCAGCCTCAACATCTGTTGCTATAATATTAGCAAGTTCTAAAGGATTGCCTATACTATCTTTTACGGTACCAGACAGCTCAATAGTTTGGGCAAAGGTTAACAGGGGCAATGCCAGAAGCAATGCCATAAAACTGGTTTTCAAATTCATTCTGAATTTATTTGATTGTTAGTTATTTGAAATTGATCGTATGCTTCATTACATACCCTATCTAATATTAAGACCTAGCCGCCAAAACGACCACCTCGACCGCCACGACCGCGATTACCTCCAAAACGTTCTGCCATTTCTTTAGCTTTCTCCTCAATAGTTTTGGCGTATTCTTCGCGGGTTAGTTCTTTTCCCTTAGTAGGCGCCTCAATAACAATTTCGTCTTGAGGATTAAGAACTACTTTTGTACAAACCATTGTGGTATTATTCGTATTCAACTGAAGAATAAGGCCGGGTAAACCCCCGAAATCATCCGGGCCATGGCTTGCTGGAATCATAGGTGTGTACCAGGCTACTATAGTTTCTGTTCTAGGAGCTTCTTCTACACTTGCCGTTGCCGTGCTATCTTTTGCGGCATCACCACCTCTTTCTCCACCTCTGCCTCTTCGTCCCATACGGCTCCATAAGTTAGCTTCTATAGGTCTTGTCGCTACGGCTTTAAAAACGGGATAATCCCCTATCATCTTGCTTTCTTTAACAAGTTCCCATTCTAAATTATTGAGCGTGTCTTTTACTAGAAAGGTCTTACCAAAAACATTGTTTTCACGAGCATAAGCATTCTCTGCTACATTCCTATAAATTCCTCCTTGTGCAAAACTACCGCCAAAACCGCCACGTCCACCACCTGGGGTTGGAGCAGCAAGGGCTTCTTCTTCCTTATAGAAGGATTCATTTTTTGTAAAAGTGAGCGTATATTCTTTTTCAAGAAAGTTTTTCATGCGCTCCGCAATCTCCTTTTTGCGCTGCTCACTCATTTGTTCTCCACCTCTATTAAAGCGAGAAATATCTATGGTTGTTTTCGTTTGATAGGTTATAACTCCAGAAAGCTCTTGTGCCTGTCCCGTAGGAAGCAATAATCCACCAAAAACTATTGCAACTACCCATTTGATTAATCTTGTCATCTTAAAGTATGTTTAATGA
>CAZXMY010000218.1:0-4529 GCA_964641325.1 uncultured Flavobacteriaceae bacterium
TTTGATCATATTTCTTATCCAGATAAAGATCTATTGCCTCCACCATAAAATAACTCAAGGCCCAACTCAAAACCACATCACTCGCCCAATGTTGATCATCATATATCCTACTAAGTCCAGGTATTGCACCCAAAACATAAATACCCGCTTTTACCCAAGTATTATCAAACTGTTTTGCAAGACTATGCGCCGCGGTAAAGGTTAAAACTGCATGTCCAGAAGGAAAAGATCTAAAGCCTGCACTGCCTCCAAAAGGTCTAAAATGATTATTCCCTAATTCTGTTCCCGGTCTTGCGCGTCCTGTTAGGGATTTTGTTACTTGCTGTAAAAAACCAGTGGCAGTGGCAGAAGAAATTAGTAAGACACCTGTTCTTCTTAGTTTTTCATTTCGGGTAAATAAACCAGTAAGATATACAGCACCTTGCGCAGAGTACATTACTTGAGGTGCTCCAGAACGATATCCATATTCCAAAATAAAATTGGGCACATCATCTACATGATTCTGAAATCCTTCTCGTATCTCATCATCTACTAGGAATAATCCTCCTGTTAAACCCGCTACATAACCTAATCGTTTAAAATCTTTTCCTTCCCAGTGCAAAGGTCTAGTATATGCATGACCAACACCACCAAAAACCACACCCATATCATAGGTGAAATCTTGCCAAAGAGTAGGATTCTCAACACTCCTGTTTGATTGTCCATAAGCTACTAGTCCCACTAAAAATATGGACCCAATTAGAATTCGTGTAAAGAGCTGTTTCATAATAGAAATTGAATTACAAACTTACACCAAATCCAAAACTAAAACGAATTCCATCATCAGAATTAAATAATCCAAACTGGCCCGATATTGCATCTACCGCATTTATCCAAAAACCACCGCCTAAAGAAGTGTGCCATTCATCGCTATCTTCATCATCAAACCATACTCTTCCTACATCGCCTCCTCCAAATATACCAACTTGCACAGGCAACAAGCCTGTTTTAAATTGATTAAAGCTGTATCTAATATCCGCACTGCCTGCAAGTGCGCTTTCTCCTGTAAATCGTTGATTCCTAAACCCTCTCAGACCATTAGTAGCACCCAAAGTTGCAGCTTGATAAAATTCAAAGTCATCTCCAATATTAAATTGTCCTTGTGCTTGGGTTCTCAGTACCCATTTTTTATTTCTGCTAAGGGCATTGTAAAAAGTAAGTTGAGGCTTTATATATCCAAAAATTCTGTCGGTATCATCTAGATTTAAGGTAGACCCTATAGCTAAGTCAAGGAGCATACCATTACTTGGATTTGCATCATTATTAGTATTGTGATAACTATATGCACCTTCTACACCTATAAAATTTTCACGCTCAAATATATCTGTATCGGTTGTAGCAAATTCTTCTGTAATAAAACGACCTGCAGTAGGGTCTATTTCTATACTTTGAAAATTAGAAGAAAGACTAAGTCTACTGCCATAGTTATTATCCTTTACAATACCCAGCTCTAACATCGTTTGGCTTGTACGCACTCGATTAAAGTCCAGTTCAAGCAATTCAGAATCGTCATTATTAACAGTTTCATTGCCGAAACCAAAGAAATTTAGTGCAAAGGCATCTGTTGTAATGCGACCTCCTACTCGTAAGTTCCATGCTCCAAGGGCATTGGCAAACTCCCCGTTATAACTTGCATCAAATCCGCCAGAAGCGCTGTAATAACCTGCCTTCAAGACATGTTTCCTATAAAAAGGAGAATTTGCAAACCCTTTTACCGTATAAGTGTCTTGTAGTCCTATAATAAGGCCGTCATCTGGATTAAACCCAAAGGAAGGTAAAATGCTGTTTACCTTAACAATGGTCTTATTAATATCATAGGTGTTATTAGAATAAATATCGGAACGCTTTATACTTGCTCCATTTCGTTTATTAATCGTATTTGGTTTGGTTTTATGGTCATATATTTTTATTCTACGCCCATCTTCTATATTATAGGTGTCATTATTTTGCCCACCTATGATTCGTGTGAAAATTGGTTTTTGGCCTTTCCCATTTATGCTAAAAGAATCATCGTCATCCAATCCATAAATCCAAAGTTCTTTAGTCTCCTCTGGTAATAAAAGTCTGTTTACAAATGGCTTCTTTATTTCACCATTTTTAATTCTAGAAATTTGAACTCTCGTACCCTTGGCTTCTCTTGTAATTTCAAAATGATCGTCTTTATCTGTACCTTTTAATATCACCAGCTTACTCAAATGCTCATAATAGCGCACTGCGATGGATTCTATATTAGAACGTCTTTCTTTAAGCAACATTTTTACCTGCTCTAATTGCGGTGTTTGTACTTCCTTTGGAAAATTCTGAAAAGCCTTATCTATTACTTCATTTGTCAAGTTTTGTTGAATAAACTTAGCTTGGGCGATCCAGGTATCTGCCGAACTTTCAGGCAGCAGCGCATGGTCTAATTTACTACCCGCAATGTTTATCCATTTTATATCTTTTAACTCCCCATCGTATTCTTGAAACTGTCTAGCCGCGGGTACCAGAGCTTTAACTACATCAAGAAATCGACCATCATAATTCGAAAATACCTGATCTCTATCACGAGGTATTGGTTTATAAATTTTCTTCCCATTTTCATCAAAACGCGCCCATCGCCATTGATCTGCATGTCTATCCCAATCACCTAGCAGCATATCAAAAAGCCTGGCTCTTACAAAGGCGTCTTCATCTACCCGATATTCTTCGTCTTTTCGTAAATTTTCGAGCATATCTGCAGTGCTCTCAATTGTATCTGGAGTACCAAAAGAAGGTTCATCTATAAAGCCATCATCAGGCCGCTCTTCTAAAAGATATAATTCATCGCCATAGGATTCATTATATTTTCCTAAAGCCGGATGTTTAGGCATCCATACAAGTTGCGGATTGGTATGAAATACATCTATAGCATCTGCAAGATCACCAATAGCGAGACTTGCAAAAGGGTGGCTTGCAGTATAAAAGTCTTGGATTACAGCTTCGGTATAGGTTTCTCTGAATTCTTCTTGAACAAAATTATCTTTAAAAATCGTTGACTGTAAAAACTGTACTGCACTTTTCTTTACCGCTCGCATAGCATAATTTTTGCCAGATGGAGATACCAGTCGCAAAGAGCGGGTTTGATGTCCTCCTCCCTTACGATCAATACTAAAACCTCCCATAAGAGTGTCTAATGTCACTACTGGCACTTTTATATCAGTTCCATATACCTCACGATAATGTTCTCCCCAAAATCTAGTAAATCTTTTAGATTTTTGTGTAGCCTCCTTGTCGTAAACATTTGCTTGCTTTGTAACAGGAAAGGATGTAGCCAATGCGCTTGTATCATATTCTTGCTCAGCTGGAAATATTTCTTTTTGATAAAGCAATTCAGGTTTTCCTTCTATTGCCGAAAAATAGCGTACTTCAGAACTACCATCATTAAATACATCTAAGACTACAAAACCTTGACCTCCATAGGCAAAAAGACCATCTGCTCCTAGAGTAGCTGCAGATTTCTTAGCTCCAGATCCACTCACGATTTGTTTAATACCATCGTGATTAATATACTGCAAGCTGTGCTCATGACCAGATACAAAAATTACTTTGTTTGTACTTTGAGCAATGGTTGCCATCCTATCCATTAACTCGCTATACTTTTTACTGCTTCTATCCTGACTAGATACACCACCTTGTGCTCGCAATTGTACAGCTAAAGAAGCAAGACCTGGTAATGGCAATTTTTTCTGTGTTGGAAATAAATGCTTCTTTATCGCATACTTACCGCCGTGAATACCGTTTGTATACATAGGGTGATGCATGGCTACAATTATTGTTTTCTCATTATTTTTTTTGAACTTACTTTCTAATTCAAGAAAAAAATTCTCGCGTGTGCGTATCTCACATTCATCATTCATAGTGGGATGTTTATCCCAATTTGTTAAATACCATTGTGTGTCTATAAGAATTAACTCAATATCATCTGTCACAGAGACGGTTTTTATAGGGCATCCATTTTCTGGTTGAAAAGCGTTCTTGTCATTTAGCGCTTTTTCAATATATTTTTCTTGACGTTTTACACCTTTTAATCCATCCCCAAACCAATCATGGTTACCTGGGATAAATAATGTAGTGCCCGTGAAGTTTTCTACGGCATCTATTTGTGCTTGAAGTTTATGCTCTGCCTCGTCACGATCTACTGCTTCTTTCTTTGGCAATCCTTTGTCATAGATATTATCACCCAAAAAAATAGTGTAGGCTCCTTTAGAACTCGACGTATCCAGTACCTCTCTGAGAGCTAACAAAGCATCAGTACTTTTACCTTCCTTCGCCCCTCCAGCATCCCCTATGAGGTAGAAGGTTTTGTCTAGAATACGCTTTCGCGAAAGCGTACTCAATCTACTATCATCTTCTGCTCTATATTGCGGCTCATAAGTGGCACAACTGGAAAATATGAGTGCAATTAATATGTAAAGTGTTAAGCTTATTTTAGACATTAGTATTAATAATGTATTTTTATCTCACAACAAAGC
>CAZXMY010000219.1:0-4528 GCA_964641325.1 uncultured Flavobacteriaceae bacterium
TTAAAATATTCTGGTTCAAAAACTTCTTCTATTACAACTACTTTCCCATCTACAGGAGAAACTATTTTTGTGTTATCGTTGGGTGCTATTCTGTCTGGGTTTCTAAAAAATTGAAGTATTAATAGCAGGAGTATAACAACAACAGCTACGATACCGTAAAAAACACTTCTGTTTTGCACAAAATTATCAGAAAGAACTACTATTCCTGCTGTAATCATTAATGTAATTGCAATAATCTGATAACCTTCTCTATGAAACATAATCCAAAAGTACTAGAAATAAAAATATAAACGGACTCGCAAATAATATGCTATCCAATCTGTCGTAAATTCCTCCGTGGCCGGGCATTAATTGTCCGCTGTCTTTTACACCGGCTTGTCTTTTGATTTGCGATTCTATAAGATCCCCTAAAGTACCAAATACCGCAGTAACCAGGGCTACTGTAATCCAAAGACCAATAGAAAGCAATCCTGTTGCTTTAAAAATAAATATACTCGCTAAGCACGCAAATAGTGCTCCTCCTACAAAACCTTCAATAGTTTTCTTAGGAGAGATTCGTTCCAGGAGCTTGTGCTTTCCGATGCTCTTACCTACTATAAAAGCAAATGTATCATTAATCCATATTAATGCAAAAACTCCGGCTACGAGATAGGAAGTATAGGCACCTTGATATGAGGGTAATAAGATGGTAAAAACTACTCCACCTATCAAATAAAAAACAATACAGATATATTTCTCAAGAGTACTGTTATTACTTCTTGAGGGTTTGATTAAATTTTTTATAAGATAAATGTTGACCCCTATTACCAGACTCAGGTATATCAACAAAAAAGAAGGGCTCACTCTGAAATAACAGAAAAACCAAACTAAGGATAGCAACAAGAGATAAGGCAAATATGATTTTACCTTAATAAGTTTCAAGTACTCAAATAGTGTTAACCCACCGAAAACAATAAATAGAATAAGAAAAATGGTTTCGTAAGAAAAAATGGCCAATAAGAGTAGGGCTATATAAAGCAATCCAGAAAGCCCTCTTACGATTACTTCACGCATATTACAAGTCCTCTAATAATAGTAGATATAGATTTTTTGTACTACTTCCGTAGGTCATAAAATTCTTTTCTTCTTGAGTATCCTCGAAGTGTTTTATGGTAGTAATATTTGTAGGGATGTCTCCTTTATTTGTATTCTTTATTATACGCAGTCCTTCTCCTATGGTTTGTACAATTTGGCTTGTTTTTGCATAAACCACCATATTCCTTGGGAGTTCCTGTAATTTCATCTCCTTGAGTTGTTTAGAACATACTAGGAGCGACCCATTATCTGCAACCAAGCTTTCACAAGTGGTTAAAAAAAATGAAGATTCTCTATTTTTTCCAAACTTTAGATTGTAGCCTTTAAAAATATCTTGAAGATTAGTATCTAAACACAAAACATCATTCTCATACCAGTCATTCTCTAAAAGAATATTATCAAAATTTGTATGAACATCATTGATATTCACACCATATAAAAATTTACCGCCATTAAGAATAAAATTTCTTGTGAAACGCTCATCAACAGGCGTGTCTAAATCGGGCATATATTTACTGCGTTCTATCTCATCACCCTTATCTGAAGCGGGTTTTGATCCGGACTTATTAAATAGTTTCCTGAAAAGACTCATAAGATTGATTTGCTTCATGCAAATACATTGATCAAATATAAAAAAACTTGATTTAACCTTCGCCAAATCAAGTTTGTAATTCTAATTGTTTATTTATTTACGATTATTCTACCGCTACTGGTTCTTCCTTTTCATCAAAAGGTCTTTCTCCAAAAATTTCCTCAAGATTATCCTTGAAAATAACTTCTTTTTCCAAAAGATATTCTGCTAGTTCAGATAGTTTATCCTTATGTTTCTCCAGTAAATCAATAGCCCTTTGATATTGCTCTTCTATAATTTGAGATATTTCCTTATCGATAATCTCGGCAGTTTTTTCGCTGTAAGGCTTATTAAAACTATTTTCGGCTTGTCCTGTGGAGTCGTAATAGGTTAGATTACCTACTTTATCATTTAAACCATAAACGGTTACCATCATACGCGCTTGTTTGGTTACTTTCTCCAGATCGCTTAACGCTCCTGTAGATATTTTATTAAATATAACCTTCTCTGCTGCTCTTCCTCCTAAGGCAGCGCACATTTCATCCAGCATTTGTTGCGGACGAACGATAAGGCGTTCTTCTGGTAAGTACCAAGCTGCTCCTAGAGATTGCCCTCTCGGAACAATGGTAACCTTCACTAAAGGTGCAGCATGTTCGAGCATCCAACTTACGGTAGCGTGACCCGCTTCGTGATAGGCGATAGCTTTTTTCTCTTCTGGCGTAATAATTTTATTCTTCTTTTCTAATCCCCCTACAATGCGATCTACCGCATCAAGAAAATCTTGCTTCCCTACTACTTTATTACCCTTACGAGCAGCAATAAGTGCTGCTTCATTACACATGTTTGCAATATCTGCTCCTGAAAAACCAGGCGTTTGTTTAGCCAGAAAATCTACATCCAGCTCATCCTCTATTTTCTTAAGAGGGCGAAGATGTACTTCAAAAATTTCTTTACGTTCTCTTACATCTGGTAAATCAACATAAATCTGTCTATCAAAACGTCCAGCACGCATTAGTGCTTTATCCAATACATCTGCTCGGTTTGTCGCCGCAAGTACAATAACATTTGTATTTGTCCCAAACCCATCCATTTCTGTAAGCAACTGGTTAAGGGTATTTTCTCTCTCATCATTAGAACCTGAAAAATTATTTTTCCCTCTTGCTCGCCCTATAGCGTCTATTTCATCTATAAAAATTATAGAAGGAGATTTTTCTTTTGCTTGTTTAAATAAATCACGGACTCTCGACGCTCCTACTCCTACAAACATTTCTACAAAATCAGAACCTGACAATGAGAAAAAAGGAACTTTTGCTTCTCCTGCTACAGCTTTTGCTAATAATGTTTTTCCGGTTCCTGGTTGTCCCACCAGCAACGCTCCTTTGGGGATTTTACCTCCCAAACTGGTGTATTTTTCTGGGTTCTTTAAAAAATCTACAATTTCTTGAATCTCTTCTTTAGCACCTTCTAGGCCAGCTACATCTTTAAAAGAGGTTTTAATGTCTGTCTTTTCGTCAAACAATTTAGCCTTAGATTTTCCAATATTAAATATTTGTCCTCCAGGACCACCTCCGCCACCAGATGACATCCTGCGCATGATAAAAATCCAAATCCCGATTATTAAAATAAAAGGCAAAAAGCTCATAATACCACCCCAAATATCACCTTCCGTCTCATAGGTTACACTTGTAGTTAGATTATTATCATCGATAACTTCATTTATATCATTTTCAAAATTCTGTAAGTCACCAAACTCAAACTTGTAATCTGGAGCTGCAGCAGACTGCGCAAGAAAAGATGGTTTCTTAGCCTTTTTGTGTACTTCCTTAGTTTCTGCTTCTGGAGTAAGATACACCTTTGCAACACGTCTGTTTACTATTTCAATAGTTGCAACATCTCCATTTCTTAGATACTGCTTAAATTCATGTAGCGGCGTTTTTTTAGGATCATTAAGTCCTGCTCCACCATTAAGCAAACTTATTGCGATAAATATTAAAGCAATAAGACCATAAATCCAGTAATTACTAAACTTAGGTTTTTTGGGTTGTGGTGTATTCTTTTTTTCTTTTGACATCTAATTTCTGTTTAATAGCTATTGGCTATTGTTGTGATTTTTGCATCTCCCCAAAGGCTTTCTATATCATAATATTCTCTAATCTGCTTTTGGAAAACATGCACGACCACATTAATGTAGTCCATGAGTACCCATTCTTGATTATCCATGCCTTCAATATGCCAGGGCTTTTCTTGAATACTCTTGCTTACAATTTTTTGAATAGAATTTACTATGGCTGCCACTTGGGTGTTAGAAGTACCATTGCAGATAATGAAATAATCGCAAACCGTATTTTCAATTTCTCTTAAGTCCAGTATATCAATCTGCTGCCCCTTTACCTCCTCAATTCCCTCGATAATCTTAGTTATTAATTGGTCTACGCTTTTTTCTTTTTTTGCCATTAAATCCTTTTATTTACACAAAGTTATTACAAATTTACGGTATACACTTTCTTAACATAAGTTTAAATTAAGTCTACTTTGGATTTACAAATTGACAAACTTCATACCATTGACTCTACAAACGATTATATAAAGTCAATGATCAAAGAAAAAAATCTAGAAAAAGACAAAGTAGTCTGGGCCCTAGAGCAAACTAATGGCAAAGGGCAAATGGGCACCTCGTGGTCATCTAACAAGGGAGAAAACCTCACTTTTAGCGTTTTTAGAAAAGTCAAAAACTTACATATAGACGAACAATTTTATGTTGTAATGGCAGCTTCTTTGGCCGTGAAAAATGTTTTAGGAAAACTATTGATTAAAAAAGTGCGTGTCAAATGGCCTAACGACATATTGTCAGACAAGAAAAAAATATGTGGTATTCTTATCGAA
>CAZXMY010000220.1:0-4501 GCA_964641325.1 uncultured Flavobacteriaceae bacterium
CTGTGATGTTAAAATAGACAGGAAAAATACATCATATGTTCATTAACTTAAAAGGAACTTACTCTTTTTTATTCCAAACCACAGCGGCACAATGTATCTTTACAAAAAAGTGAGAAATGTACTTTAAAGAATTTGATATACGATGGAGTGATATAGATGCAAATAGGCATCTAGCAAACTCTGCATACGTAAATTTTATGTCGCATACCCGGATGGGCTTTATGATTGAAAACGGGTTAAGCCAGAAGGAGATGGTACAATTTAATATTGGCCCTGTTGTTTTTCAAGAACAACTGTTCTTTTTTAAAGAGGCTTTTCAAGGGAAGCCTATTAAAGTAAGTTTTGAGTTAGGCGGTGCGAGTGATGACGGAATGTTCTTTGAGTTTAGGCATAATTTTTATGATTATAAAGGAAGAAACCTAGCGCGTGGGATGATGAAAGGCGCGTGGATTGACTTAACTACCCGAAAAACTTGTGCTTTACCAGGGGTTTTAAAACCTATGCTAGAAGCAGCTCATAAAACAGCCGATTTTAAGGTGCTCACCAAAGAAGATATGCGAGCTCACGGGCAAGCACCAAAGGATTTTGAAGGCTAGATCCTTATGCTAAGTTTCTGTAAGGAGAAAACTACGCACAAGACTGAAACTTTATAAAAACAAAAGAAATGACATTAACAGAACAACTAGCTGCACACGCCAGACAAAGCGCCTCAAGACATCCTGAGGAAGCAAAGAGCATCATGAAAAATGCGATTAAAGAACTAGAAAACGCTAATCTGGCTAAACGTGCTTATAAAAAAGGCCAAGAACTGCCTCCTATAGCATTACCTAATGCAAAGGGCGATATTGTAAATATTCAAGAAGTATTAAAAAATAATAAAGTGGTTATTGCTTTTTATAGAGGTGGCTGGTGTCCCTACTGTAATCTTGAACTTAAAGCATTACAGGAAAAACTACCAGAAATCGAAGCAAAAGGCGCTAAGCTCATTGCTATCACACCAGAAACTCCTGACCAAAGTCTCACGACTACAGAGAAAAACGAATTGAGTTTTGATATACTTACAGACGCAAATAATGAAGTAGCAAGAACCTTAGGTCTTGCATTTAAATTACCCTCAGAACTGGTAAATCTTTATGAAACCTTTGGCATCGACCTTAATAAAAGTCAAGGAGTAGCATCTAATGAACTCCCTATTGCCGCAACTTATATCGTAAATCAAAACGGTACGATTGCCTATGATTTTATAGAAGAAGATTATAAACTACGTGCAGAACCATCAGAAATTGTAGCTGCATTGTAGATATATTTAAAGAGACTATGTAAAAAGTAATATAAGCAACCGTTGTCACCTTGAGCCTGTCGAAAGGTCAAGTTTAAAACTATTATGAAACTTCGACAAGCTCAGTTTGACAAAAGCAATTTTCTTTTTAGATGCTCTTTATTCTATCCTGGCATATCATAGAAGAATTGCTCTTGCACGATCTTCCTATCTTTCACCTGATACACCGCTATTTCAGAACTTTTTGACCTTTGACCGCTAGGTTTGTGGGTTGTATCCATCTCAAAACGCACTGAAAACCAATTCTCTGCAACTGTAGGTTCACTAGCTTGTGCGCTATGTACCTCAAATGTATTCTCCCACCATTCTCCTTTTTTTGCTACGGCTTCCATGCCTTCGGCTTTTGGATTTTCTGCCCACTCGGGTTCTAAACTCACAATATTAGGGCTGTATAAATTTTGATAACAACTGGCATAATCTCCTTGATTACACCAAGCGACAAGCTTCTCAGCAATTTCCTTTGTATTCATAATTTGATTTGATTTTGTTTACTCTTTTAAAGGTATTAAATTATTGCTTAAATTGTGTTAACTATAACAATAGCAATGTTTTAAAACTTTTTATTTATTTTTAAGTCTAACGAATCAATTAAACAAAATAGAGTATGGAAGGATTTGATATTAACTGGATTGCGATTGCCGTAGCCGCAATAGTACCGCTTGTAGTGGGTTCTATTTATTACGGTCCTCTTTTTGGAAAAGTATGGCAAAAAGAAGTAGGAATTACAGACGAAGAGCTTAAAGCAGGAAATTACGTTAAGATTTTTGGACTTAGTTTACTCTTTGCGGTGGTACTTGCATTCACGATATGGGCGGAAGTAATGATGGGCGGTGCTCCTGGCGAAGCGCACGGTCAAGCGCCTTATCTCACTTTTAAGCACGGCGCTTTACACGGTGTTTTATTAAGTGTTTTCTTTTTACTGCCTATTCTTGGAACTATTGCCCTTTACGAGCGTAAATCACTGCGATATGTATTACTTACCGTAGGATATTGGGGGATTTCTATGGCTATTATGGGAGGTATTATTAATGTTTGGACCTAACTAAAAGTGTACTCATAATTCTTTAAATGGCCAATGCTGCTTGTATTCGGTCATTTTTATGTGCTTTATTAAAGGTCTAAACAAGAGGTTAGCGGCAGTTCGCCTATGTCGTACATAACATATAAGGTCTTCTGGTATGGCTCCTAGCGTGCTTTTTATTTCAGAGGCTGTTCTTCCAAAATTTACTTCCGTACAACCTAGTTCAAAGCCCATTCTCACATAGTCATTAAGAATACGTGGGTAAATTGAGAACTCCTTATTGTATTCATAATCCATCCCAACATAGTGCGCTTCTAGCTTATCGCCCACTTTAAAGGCGGTTGCAAATCCTACCATTTTATTGTGAAGCCAGTAAGTATTGAGAATTACGCTTTCGCGAAAGCGTTCTTTTAACAACACATAGGTCGCCATATTCATTTCTACGCTTGTAAAAAACGACCTGTCTGTGATGTTATGATACAGTTCTTGCAAACGGTCTTGATGCTCCTCGATACTTTGGGAATCCATATTTTTTCTAACTAGAGATTCACTGAGGCTATCGGCTTTATTTACTTTAACGCGATATTTTGACCGCAAGGCATTCTTATAGGCGTCATAGTCCTTCCAAACAAGTTTTAAAAGCATATTAGGCTCTACTGAAAAAGGTTGGAATTGTTTTTTGGATACGACCTCAACCATAGGTAACTCTTGTTGCGTAAAATCTTTTAGAAAAAATACGGAAGCTTTTTTAGAGGCTTTTAACGACTTCATTTCTTGAGCGATATGCCCATAAATATGGGTTTGAGGGACTCCTTTTTTAATATAAACACCATAATTCCCACTAAGAAATAGGTTTCCGCACAGGGCAATGGCAACTTCTTTATTATTTAAATAGCCCTGTAATGCTCTTGCAGCTTTATTCTGTAAAGATAATTTTTGAGGGGCACCTTCTATGGCAACATTTAATTGCTGGATGACCACTAAGGCTTGTGGGTTTTGGTTACTGTGTATTATAAGATACCTATGCTCTATTGAAGGGTTAGCTTTAGCAAAAGCCTCTAAAAAATATTTTTCAAAATAAAAGGAAGATGCACATCCCAAGTTTACAAAAACCTCATCTGGAATTTGATGTGCTTTTGTATAATATGTGGTCTCCAGTTTAGTCAATGGCGCGCTTGCGTTTTGTGCTTAAATATACTCCCATAAAAATAAGTATGGCTCCTACAACTCGTATAACCGTTAGAGTATCTGCACCTAACATAATAGCAATTATTGCGGCGAGTAAGGGTTGTAAATAGATAAATGCTCCTACAGTAGAAGGTTTGAGTTCTCGCAACGCAAATACGTTAAACAAGTAGGTGAGATAGGTCGTTCCAATGACCACAAATATCAAAACGCCTATTACATTGAGGGGTAATTTTGCCCATTCTACAGCCATAAATTCTGATAAGCCAATAGGTAGATTAGTGAAGATAGCTATTAAGAAAAGCCATCGCATTAAAGTAATAGAAGAATATTTTGCCGTAAGCGGTTTTATCAGAATAAGATACACGGAATAGGCTGTGGCATTAATAATAAATAAAGTATTTCCTAGAGGTATGTTAGGCGCATTATTTTGTGTTTTAGCTCCAAAAAGAATGAGTACTAAGGCTCCTATCAGCCCTAAGGCAATCCCTGTGGCTTTTAACCAAGTGATTTTTTCCTTAAGAAAAATAGCAGATAAAACAAGGAGGATAACCGGAGCAATGGTTATTACAACTCCACTATTTATAGGAGTTGAGAGCTCAAGTCCTTTAAAAAACATAAGCATATTAAGTGTCATCCCAAAAAGTGCACATAAAAATATTCGTCCCCAATCCTTAGATTCTATTTTTTCTTGAGGAAAAAATAAACTCGTAATCCAGAATAGTACTGCCGCTCCAGATACGCGCAACAGTATAAACCCATACGGGCTTATATATGTGGGCATGATACCTTTAGCTAGAGAATGATTAACTCCATAGATAAAGCTGGCTCCAAAAGCAGCTAACAAGGCTAGGTGTCGTTTACTCATTAGTATTTATTAAATGCCTCCACAGCAGCAGCTACGACTTTCTTGCTGTTTCCTACAAAAATGGTGTCTCCATTAATCATTACCGGTC
>CAZXMY010000221.1:0-4498 GCA_964641325.1 uncultured Flavobacteriaceae bacterium
ATAACTGGGGTTTATGTAAAATAGCCACACCCCAACACCTTTGACCTAAGACACGATCTTTTCAAGCAATATTCTAATATCTGAGGGTGTTTAAACCTTGTTAGATCGCTTCTGGCAGGCTCTAGCGAGGTTTTGAGCAACTTTGTGTCGCTCTTTGCCGCTGGGCAAGCATCAAAAAAGTAAAGCAGTCTCAACCGCATTTGCCAACGCAACTACTTTACTTTTTGAAGCAGTTTTTCGCTATATTAGTTTTACAAACACTCCAAAATGATTGATAAACAAGATATAAAGGATCGTCAAAAACTTTCTTGGGAAGGAACATTTTATAGCCTAAAAAGGATTGATTTATTAATTATTTCAATAAGTGGATCAGGTATTTATATTTGCTTCGAGACAATTAAATATTTAGTCGAGAATAAATATTCGGATATTCCAAGTTTAATTAAATGTTCTGGGATTACCTTTTTACTTGCAATTATAATAAACTTCATCTCGCAGATAACAGGTCATTTATCTAATAAAAATGATTTTTTAATGTGTGATGCTGAGTTAGCAGAAGATGAAGACGACATAAATAAATATGATAAAGAATCTGCGAAGTATGATAAAATAACTCAGATTTTTAATTACTCAAGTATGGTGTTCATGTGCGTGGGATTAGCAACAATCGTATACTATTTTCTGTTTATTTTTTCG
Source organism: uncultured Flavobacteriaceae bacterium (assembly GCA_964641325.1). Lineage (GTDB taxonomy): Bacteria > Bacteroidota > Bacteroidia > Flavobacteriales > Flavobacteriaceae > Dokdonia. The sequence goes on from CAZXMY010000221.1 coordinate 697, forward strand.
GTGGTGAAGGTCGCTTAGGAGGTCTTGGAACTCCTTTATTTCTATCTGTTCTTGGGCTTCCTTGTGGTCGTGGTTTTGATGGTGTAGGTTTTGATGGTCTGGTCGGTTGTTTCCCCATATTGATTCTATAATTTACTTGTCTTAAATATAGCTATTTATTCATAACGAAAACCGTTTTTAAAAGCTAAAGTTTTGCGCAAAGGCTTGTCGCGTAGAGAACTTTAGCTTTTAAAAATGCATCAACCGAAGGGCGATAGTTTTCACAATCAAAAAGCTGCGTGCAACGCCCTATAAAGGCGGAGCCGACGCGTAGAACGAGCGGAAGCCGTGGGCGGAGGGTGCGATAGCACCGTAGAACGCGTGAGTAAAAAGGCTTTTCCTATTTATCAAAATTATTTCTTTCAAAAGCCTTTTTGCGTCTGCAGCGAGTAAGCCGCGGAGCCCATGCAGTAGCGGTTGTGCTTACATAATTATTTCAGCGAAGCGTTCCTTTTGTTGGTAAGCACAAGAGTAGCTACGGGTGAGGACTGAAGCGGAACAAGGCTATTTGTTTGTAATGGAGACTGACGACCGAAGGTGAGGAAGTCGTAATGGTATGGAACAAGTGCTTTTTCTGCACTTGTGGAATAACAAAAAATAGCTTGTGTAGTGAGGGACGAACTCCTTTGACAGCTAATAGGCACTCGATCCGCCGCGGCGGAGAGTAGCCTATGCTACTAAAATACTCGCCGATAGGCGTATCAACTTTCTTTTTTATCCTCTCGGATGGTATTTATCAATATCGTTTTGTAAATCCTCCAAACGATTGATAAAATAGTTTTCTGTAGAACTTACATACCTATGACCCGCCATGTATTGCACTTCTCGAAGATTGTAAATACCTAACCAATGGGTAATGACTGATGCGCGAACTTGTTTGAAGTTTTTGAACTTTTTATGAGTTTCTTTTAGGACTTGACTAAGGTTTTTCCAATTATGATTGGATTGTACATTCTTTCCTTTGCTTGCAAACAGCTGCGTGGTTTCTTTCCCTGCAAGTCTTAGAAGCTCGGGGCGTGTTTGCAGCTGATATTCCATAAGTTCCATAATCTGATGAGATTTGAGTTCTAAGATTCGTTCATTGCTCTTTCTGCCACCTCGGATAAATATGTTGCCCTTACGTAATTGCAGATCATCTGCGGTGATTCGATCGATTTCTGCGGTGGTTAGTCCTTGATAAATAATAAGTCCTAACATGACTTTGTTTCGCCTGCGAGTTAGCAAGTGTTCTTGCCACCAGTTTCGTCTATGACGTGGATCATCTTCTTGCGGGATTTCATAACCGTAGTAGAGCTGTTCCAGTTCTTGCATAGAAAAAATATCATAAAGCTTTCTAGTTCTGGTACCGCGTATTTTAATTGGTTTTACTGGATTATCATCGCGATTGCCTAGTTGTATCTGCCAGTTGTAGTAATGTTGCAGACTATTGAGCCTAATATATTTTGTCTTATTCTCTAATCTTTTTCTTGATAGCTTTTCTAGATAACGGGTTACTTCTTGAGTAGTTGCCTTTGCTACTGTACTTTGGTCATTATCTAGCAAACTCATAAAATCAAGCAGATAGTTGTTGTAGCTTTCTATGGTGTTTTCGCTACGTCCAAGGCTTTTTAAGTAGGCTTTAAAGGTCTTTGCTTTCATCGCTATTAGCTACTAGATGGGTATAAATCTGCGTGGTCTCCAAAGAAGCATGCCCTAAAAAACGACTGATCTTATCCAGAGGCATTCCGGCTTGTAAAAGATGGGTAGCGATACTGTGACGCAACGTATGTAAACCTACTTGTTTGGATCGTAGTATAGGATCATCAGATTGTACAATCAATTTGCGTAATCGCTGGTAAAGTCCACCACCAAGTAATGGATTGCCCGTATGACCAATAAAGAGTTTATTTTCATTGCTGTTTTTTATCAGTATCGGACGGTGATCATAAATATACTGCTCAAAGATGATAGCATCCGCTTTGCTAAAGGGTACAAAACGCTGTTTGTAGTTCTTTCCTTTTCTTACAAGCAATACTCGACGATCTAAATTGATATCTTTCAGCTCTAAAGACACCCCTTCACTGCGTCTTAATCCGCAACCGTAGTAGATTGATAAAAGTACCCGATCTCTTGCCTGATGGGCTTCCCATAATACTGCAGGTTTGCCTGCAGGCGGTATTACTTCATGGTAGGTGGTTTTGTAAAGCAACTTAATTTCCTCTCGAGTTAGTACACTCATCTCTTTAGTATCTAGCTTTAGAAGTGGGATGCTTAAATGAGGAAGTCTTACCATTCCCCAATGATGTAAGAACTCCAAAAACTTTGTTATAGCCTGTAAGTGTTGATTGATATAGGTATTACTTAGACCACCGCCATAGGTTTGATTGGTTCGGGTATAGATGTAGCGGTAATATGCTGTGTAATGTCGTCCTTCCAGTTCTTTGATATGGCTTATATTGTTTTGCTCCAAAAAGTGTAAAAATTCCTGTATGCGCAAGGACATATTGTAAAAAGTACTGCGACTAAAGCCCAACACATCTAACCACTTGCTAAAGGCGTTTTGCAAGTATCTGTAGTGTCCGTTTCTTAAAAGTAGTTTTCTCATTGCTTTACTATTTTTGATACGTATTAATAAGGTTGCAAGGCTAGCGTAGATAATCACTCAATGACCCCATATCACACACAATCATCTTTTTTGCTAGCCGTTGCAACCTTTAATTTTTCTCCTAATTATACTTGTCTTGGAACTCTGGAACACTAACACTATTTTGATTCATTTTCAATGACTTGACCGTTCCAAAAGCGTTCCATAACCGTTCCTTTTCCGTTCCAGAGGTCACTAACCACATTTATTATTGAGCTTCTTGTAGTATTGGTTTTCTGTAATTGGCTATCTGCTGCTGCAAATGGGCTTTGATTTCCTGTCGTAGCTTCTCGATATTATCCCAATAGCTGATCTGGAACTTGAACATGTTTCTTGCTCCTATACTGCTTCTGGTAATATATTCTAACTCCTGCAGCTCATTCATATATCTAAACATTTGGGTTTTACTAATCCTAAAATGCTGTCGGATTTCGCGTTGGGTAAACTCATAATTCTTTCCTTGTTTTTCTACATAGCTTTTTAGGTTCTCATAGAACTGCCGTAGGATGCCGTCCAGTTCATCAGTCTTTAAAACAATGCTACTAAACATGAGTTCTACCGCGATTTCTAAGTCTTGTAATTCGGTAATCAACATGTTGTTTTCTTGCTTTCTTTGATATTGATGTAACAAGGTAATTTGCTCTATATAATCATGTAGCATTTGGGTTAACCTTCTTCGTTGTTTGGTGGTTTTAGGGAGCTGTAGCCTGTAAGGATTCTGTACTTCATAGGGTTTAAGCATATAGGTAATGTTTTGTATTTGGCTTACTGCTTCTTGTTCTTGATTGCTCGTTATAACTTTGCTGGCCTTCTTGGCCATGTACTCTAAAACCTTTTCAGTTTGGGCTTCGCTCTCATCAATAGCGACCATAAATACACGACTTTCATTATCCTCATATACTCTAAAATGTGTGGTTGCTACTAGGCTTGCGATTGGACCAAAAACATACTTTTCGCCTGTGGTGATTTCTCCCGTTTGCTCATTCTTTTGACTAACACTACTGGATAGTTTGCCATTACTTTGTAATTCTCTCCATGCTAGTTCTGCTTCTTCGGTAAGTCCGTCATAATCTTCTAAAACAATACCACAGTTACATAAATCTTGTTCGCCATAATTGTAAAAACTCTTGTCGGTTACTC
>CAZXMY010000222.1:0-4498 GCA_964641325.1 uncultured Flavobacteriaceae bacterium
GTACAAGAGGATTTACTATTTCACCTTGCCATTGCTAAGGCTTCTAAGAATACCACTATGAATTCTTTTATGCTTAATATCACACCAGAGATTATCGTCAATTTTGAAAAATACCATGTTTGCGATAATGATTTGTCTCATAAAGGTATTGCGGAGCATGAAGAAATTTATAACGCGATAAAAAGTCAAGATACAAAATTGGCAAAAGCTGTTATGAAAAAACACTTCAAGGTATTATATCAATATTGCTACGATGTATAGTATTATGTTGCTTTCGCGAAATCGAGCTTGCGATACCTGCCTGTTAGCAGGCAGAGTAACCTCTGCGAGAGCAAAGCGATAAAGCAGAACGAAAATTATTTGTCAATTAGAAACAACAAAATTGCATGAAAATTAAAGGATTAAGATGGTGGGTTATTGGGCTAATTGCTTTGGCTGCTGTAATTAATTATATAGATAGACAGGCTCTAGGAGTATTGTGGCCAGATATTGCTGAATCTATGTTTCCTGATAAAGATGCAGATGGTCGTAAGGAAATTTATGCCTGGATTACAGGTAGTTTTATTTTTTTCTATGCAGGTGGACAAGCACTTTTTGGAAAAATATTTGATTGGATTGGTACTAGAATAGGATTTGCTATCTCTATAGGAGTATGGTCTCTCGCAACTGCTTTACATGCTTTTGCTAGTGGAGCCTTGTCCTTTGCTATTTTTAGGTCTATACTAGGTTTGGCAGAAGCTGGCAACTGGCCGGGCGCGGCTAAAGGAAATGCAGAATGGTTTCCTACTAAGGAACGTGCCTTTGCTCAAGGATTATTTAATTCTGGAGCGGCTATAGGAGGTATTGTTGCTATTCCCTTAATTGCATTTATGACAGTATACTTTAATTGGCAAATGATTTTTATTATCGTAGGTCTAATTGGTTTATTGTGGTTGATACCATGGTTATTTATTGTGAAGGCTCCGCCCGAGTATCACCCGAATATATCCGAAGAAGAAAAAAAATATATCTTAACTGGACAAATAGCAAAAGACGAAACTGTAGATGTATCAGAATACAATCCCAATACAGTCCAATTACTGAAACATAGAGAAAGTTGGGGTGTAATTATTGCTTCAGCGGCTATCGACCCAATATGGTGGTTGTTTGTGGCTTGGATACCGCTCTACCTTAATGGTGTTTATGGAATGGACGTTAAAACCATAGGTATTTATGGATGGGTTCCTTATGTTGGAGCAATGTTAGGGGCTTGGTTTGGAGGTCTTCTTGCTCAGAATAGAATCAAAGTTGGATGGAGTGTAAATAAAACTCGTAAGCGAGTAATAACATTAGGATGTTTGATAATGTTTCCATCCTTTTTTTTACTAATTAATCCATCTAGTTTTGCAGGATTATTTAATACAATATTTGGATTTGCCGGATCTAATATGAATTCTCCTACAGCTGCAGTGATAATTATGGCTATTATACTATTTGGATTCCAAACTTCAATTGGAAATGTCCAAACATTACCTAGCGATATGTTCGGTAAAAATACGGTTGGTACATTGTCCGGATTTGCAGGAATGTCTGCTAAGTTAGCTGTATTTGGATTTACCATATTGGTTCCTTGGTTAACGAAGGGGGAAAATTATGCACCGGCATTTTATGTTGGTGCAGGACTGACAGCGACGGCCTTGTTCGCTGTTTGGATATTGATTCCTAAAGTGGAAAAAATAAAACTAATAAAGGATTAAAAAACAAAGAATTAGACAACTTATTAATAATCAAAAATAAAAAATAGAATGAGTAAAGTAGCACTAGTAACTGGAGCAACAGGCGGTATAGGATATGCGGTTGCGCAAAAATTAGGAGCAGAGGGATACACAGTTATAATAAATGGTATAGATGATAAGGCAGGAGCAGAGAAATTACAGGAGTTAGAGAATCAAGGCGTGACAGCCGCATATTACGGATTTGATGTAACAAATGAAGATGCTGTTAATACTAACGTAAAAGCTATAGGAGATAAATATGGTCAAATAGATGTTGTTGTAAACAACGCTGGAGGTCTTGGTGGACGTTCTAGATTTGAAGAGATGACTACAGAGTTTTACAGAGGTGTAATGGCACTAAACCTAGACTCTACCTTCTTCGTATCGCGTGCGGCTATACCGTATCTTAAAGAATCAAAAGGATGTATAATAAATTATACATCTAATGCCGGGTGGAACGCTGGAGGACCAGGAGCTGGTATATACGGAACGTCTAAGGCAGCTGTACATGCGATAACGCGTGCCTTGGCAAAGGACCTAGCAGAATATGGAATTAGAGTAAATGCAGTTTCTCCGGGAACTATTGATACTCCTTTTCACAAGCAAATAAAGTCTACAAAACCAGAAGTTTTTGCTTCTTGGAAGAATAATATTATGCTAGGTAGATTAGGACAACCAGAAGACGTGGCAGGTGTTGTAGCTTTCTTAGCTAGCGACAGTGCAGCTTTTATTACCGCCGAAACTATTCAAATAGGTGGAGGTCAAGCTTTAGGAATATAGCCAACCCATTAATATTTTGTTACAAAGGTCTTTCTAATATTAGAAAGACCTTTTTTATTTGGAAGATTCTCTTTCTACTAACTCAGCGCTCAAAATTATTTTATTTAAAGATTGCGATAGTTCTTCTTGGGATACCAAATCAAGGAAAGTTGTGGCCGCCGCTGCACCTATTTGTGCACTATGTTGATTAATACTGGTTAAAGAAGGTGTTACTAATGCTGTAAAAGGTTCGTTTCCAAAACCTACCAGCCTAATATCATCGGGTACCTTGAGTTTTTTTTCTTGTATAATTTGCAATGCACCTAAAGCGGCATAATCACTGGCTAAATAAACTCCATCCGGTGGAGTAGGTAAGTTTAGTAGTTTGGTCATTTCTGTTCGACCATCTTCTAGAGTTAACGCACTTTCTATAAGAAGTTCTTCTTCTTGAGGAAGACCATATTTTACAATGGCATCTTTATACCCTCTAATTCTATTATTAAAAATACGAGTACGTCTATATCCACCTATGTGAGCAATTCGTTTACATCCTTTCGAGATAAGATGTTCAATGATCATAAAACTACTATCATAATCGTTAATTCCTACATAATCTACATTGAGATCGTTTTCTCCACGGTCAAATAAGATTAAAGGAATTCCTTTAGATTTTATTTTTTCATAGTAGGATAGGTCTACCGTTTCATTGGCCATAGAGGCGATAATTCCATCTACTTGAGTAAAGAGTAGTGCATCAATATTCCTACATTCTTTTTCATAAGACTCATTGGATTGCGTAATAATAATGTTATATCCTGCCTTATTAAGAACATCTTCTATTTTTTCAAGTACCGACGAGAAAAAACTACTATTGGTCTTAGGAATAATGACTCCAACAAGATTACTCTTGCCTTTGCGCAGAGCAGTGGCTAGATGGTTAGGTTGGTAATTTAAATTCTTTGCAATTTGGCGCACCTCAATTTTTCGCGCAGTGCTTATCCTGGGATCGTCCCGCAGTGCCTTAGAAACAGCAGCAGGAGATATGTTTAAAACATTAGCAATGTCTTTGATGGTAGTTCTTTTTTTATTCAGAGACATTTTTTATATTTGCTTAATCGTTTAAGCAAAAGTACGATTTACCCTTTTTATATCAAAATATAGCTATTTTGATTCATTTTTTAAATATTGCTTAATCGATTAACCATTACTAAATTTAAATACAAAATAATGAATAAAGTAGTCACTTTTGGAGAAATAATGCTACGATTAGCACCTCCAGGATTTTTAAGATTTTCCCAAACAAACAGTTTTGATGTAATTTATGGTGGAGGAGAATCTAATGTTGCGGTATCCTTAGCCAATTATGGTGTGCCGGTTGATTTTGTGACACGCCTTCCTCAAAATGATATAGGGCAATGTGCTATGATGGAAATGCGTAAACGTGGTGTAGGAGTGGATAAAATTATTTATGGTGGCGATCGCTTAGGAATTTACTTTCTTGAGACTGGAGCCGTGAGTAGGGGTAGTAAGGTAGTATATGATAGAGCCCACTCTGCTATTTCTGAAATTAAGCCAGGAATGGTAGATTGGAAAGCAGTTTTTAAGGATGTTGCGTGGTTTCATTGGACAGGGATAACACCGGCTATTTCACAAGGCGCTGCAGATACTTGTTTAGAGGCTTTAAAAGTGGCGAGTGAGATGGATGTAACCATATCTACAGATCTCAATTATAGAGCAAAATTATGGACCTATTGTGATGAGAAACATCGTGAGAAAGTAATGACAGAATTAACATCTTACTGTGATATTGTTTTAGGTAATGAAGAAGATGCAGAGAAGCACTTTGGAATACATCCAGAAGGATTAGATGTGCATAAGCACGGTCACGATGTGAAAGCCGAAGCTTTTTTATCTGTTTGTAAGCAAATGATGGAAAAATTTCCTAGGGCTAAAAAAGTAATTACTACTCTAAGAGGTTCTATATC
>CAZXMY010000223.1:0-4488 GCA_964641325.1 uncultured Flavobacteriaceae bacterium
GAAATAGGATCTGTTTTTCTTGCCATCTTAATTTATAGATAAGGGTTCATACCTTCTGTAAACGTAAGTAAAATTATCTGCATTGCGAAGAGTCAACTCTTCTTTTGAAATAGTTATAATCTCTTCCCGCCATGTGTCGTAAGGAGTGCTATATTGAAGAAAGACAGTATTTCCCTCTGTAGTGATGTTAATATTTTCACTAGAGTTTGTTGTTGTAAAATTACCTTTAATATCAGGCTGCACTTTTTTTCTAATCCCTTTTCCTTGAGCATTTACTTCAAAAAAATCAACATTCTGACTAATGCTATACTCCTTAGAAGAACCGTAGTTGTTTTCTATTTTTGCAATTTCCCAATAGCCATTAATAAGTGCTATTTGTTCTTCGGGAGATTTAGAACAGCTAGTAAGAAGTGTTCCTATAAATAGAATGATAAGAGTTAAACGTTGCGTCATAGATACAGAAAATAGGGGTGTAAAAATAAGATATGAAAATCTATTCTAGATGAAATAACTCATAAGTCTGTCTAATTTCTTTTATGATCCCTTCTGTGCGTTCTGGGTGTGTGTCACTTATAAAAATTTGACCAAAATGCGTTGTGTTTACCAGCGTGATAATATGTGCTACTCGTTGTTCATCTAATTTATCAAAAATATCATCTAAGAGTAGGATAGGAGTGACCTTATTCTCTGCTTTTATAAAATCAAATTGCGCAAGCTTAAGAGCAATTAAAAATGATTTTTGCTGTCCTTGAGAGCCAAACTTTTTTACAGGATGCCCACTAATCTCAAACTGTAAATCATCTTTGTGTATTCCTGCGCTGCTGTATTGTAGCATTCTATCCTTACCCAAAGCATTTGTAAGGAGATGTTCGAGAGGAGTATCACTTAGCTTACTAGCATACAGCAAAGAAACCTCTTCTGTTCCACCACTTATGGCTTTGTATCGCTCTTGAAAAATGGGGTCAAATTTGGCTATAAACGCACTGCGCTTTTCAAAAATAGGAGTTCCGTATTGACACAATTGCTCATTGTAAATTTTTAAAGTGTCTGGATCAAAAGTGTTATTTGCAGCAAAGTATTTTAACAATGCATTACGCTGACTTAAAACTTGTGAATATGCTAATAGGTCTGATAAATATCCTTTGTCACTTTGTGAGATGACACCATCTAAAAATTTACGTCTAGTATCACTGCCAGAAATAATAAGATCTCTATCTGCGGGAGAAATAATCACAAGTGGTAATAGCCCTATATGATCTGCAAAACGCTCATACAATTTACCATTGCGTTTAATGACTTTTTTTTGCCCTTTTTTTGCACTTATAATTACTTTTTCTTCTCTGTTTTCCTTTTCATAGTGCCCATCCACCACAAAAAAATCGGTGCCATGATGAATGTTTTGACTCGTAATAGGGTTAAAGTAACTCTTCCCAAAACTTAGGTGATAAATAGCGTCTAATACGTTTGTTTTGCCAACCCCATTATTCCCTACAAAACAATTTATTTTTGGGTCAAAATCAAACGATTTAGATACAAAATTTTTGTAATTAACAAGAGATATTGATTTTAAAATCATAAGGGAGTGTTGAGAATACGCTTTCGCGAAAGCATAACAAGGCTCATTATCAGTTGCAAATATCTAAAATTAAGACCTTTTTTCTCTTTCATACTAGAATAAAAATTATATTTTTGCGCCACTAATGACAGAATAATATGGCAACGTATAAAAAAAGAGGTCACAAACCTAAAGTAAAACCAGTTAAAGAATTGGTTGAGGAGTTAGAAGGGGCAGAAGATAGCACTACAGCAGAGGTTTTTGCGACGTTAGACGAGAGTGCTAATAAAGCAGAAGAATGGGTAGAAAAAAACCAAAAGACTATTCTTATGGTCGTTGTTGGGATACTTGTTCTTGCATTACTCTACTTAGGATATACACGATTAATTGGAGAGCCTAATGAGAAAGAGGCAGCAAACGAACTTACGGTAGCGCAAGAAAGCTTTACAACCGCATTAGAAACTACAAATTTTAATGTAAAGGATTCTTTATATGTGGTTGCTTTAGAAGGTAAAAATGGAAAGTACGGCTTGTTAGAAGTAGCTTCTAATTACAGTGGTACAAAAGCAGGTAACCTTGCAAACTATTATGCAGGTATGTCTTATCTAGCGATAAAAGATTACAGTAAAGCAATAAGTCACTTGCAAGATTTCTCTTCTGATGATATGATGCTAGCACCTCTAGCAAAAGGAGCAATAGGAGATGCTTTTATGCAATTAGGACAGCCAGAAGATGCTTTAGATCAATATGAGAAAGCACTTAACCTTAACGTAAATAATTTTACAACACCACGTTTCTTATTTAAAGCAGGAGTTGCAGCAATAGATACAGGAAACAACAATAAAGCTATTCAATACCTCACTCGTATTAAAGAAGAGTTTAGTGATTCAGACTATAGTAGTCAGGTAGATCTTTATATAGGAAAAGCACAAGCGGCTAAATAATTAAATAACATATGGCAACAGCAGGCAATAACTTATCTGCTTACGACAAAACAACAATCCCAAACGCGAAGAATTTTCGGTTTGGGATTGTTGTTTCTGAGTGGAATGGAAATATCACTCAAGGACTCTTTCAAGGAGCCTTTGATGCTTTATTAGATTGTGGTGCGATTAAAGAAAATATCGTGCGATGGAATGTGCCAGGAGCTTTTGAGCTTGTGTATGGATGTAAGAAAATGACGGAGAGCTTTGAGATGCTTGATGCTGTCATTGCAATAGGAACTGTTATTCAAGGAGAGACAAAGCATTTTGACTTTGTATGTGACGGAGTAACACAAGGGATTAAAGACTTAAATGTACAAGGGGATATACCTGTTATTTTTTGTGTGCTTACCGATAACACAGTAAAGCAATCTATAGATCGTAGTGGAGGAATATACGGTAATAAAGGGACAGAAGCTGCTATAGCAGCTATTAAAATGGCGCAACTTAAAAAGGACGCTAAATTCTAAATCTATATCTTACGGAAATAGTTTTCAAACTCTTAAAACGGAATGCTTTTTGTCTTCAAAAGTGTATATTTGAAAAGCAAGAGTTATGGGAATAGTTAAGCGCACAAATAAGAAATACGATTACAAACCTCGTTATTATTCTAGCGATAAAGATGGGAGTCCTTATAAGATGGGTAATCGTTTTGATGCCCACAGAACAACTATAGGAAGTACAGGAGGTATAAAGACACGCCTTTCTACAGCTTGGGATGATTTGCAAACCTCTCGAGGAAGAGGCATTAATAAAGTGATTTTAATAATTGTTCTTATTCTTGTTCTCTTATTTCTTTTCATTATTGATTTTGACGTATCTATTTTTAAAGATTCAAAAATCATCGATTTAAACTAATGACAGATATTATTAAGCTTTTACCAGATCACGTTGCAAATCAGATTGCAGCGGGTGAAGTCGTACAACGACCAGCTTCTGTTGTAAAAGAGTTACTAGAAAATGCGATAGATGCGGGCTCTCAAACGATAAAGCTTATTGTAAAAGATGCTGGTAAAACCCTCATTCATATTATAGATGATGGCAAGGGAATGTCTGATACAGATGCTCGTATGAGTTTTGAACGTCATGCGACTTCCAAAATTACAAATGCAGACGACCTTTTTAATTTAAGTACAAAAGGATTTAGAGGAGAGGCACTCGCCTCTATTGCTGCAGTAGCACATGTAGAATTAAAAACAAGACCAGAAGGTTCTGATATAGGATCTCATATAACGATAGAAGGGAGTAAGATTGTTCAGCAAATACCATGTGCTTCTCCTAAAGGAACTTCTCTAGCCGTAAAAAATCTCTTTTTTAATATTCCTGCAAGGCGTAATTTCTTGAAGAGTAATAACGTAGAGATGCGTCATATTATAGACGAATTTCAGCGGGTAGCAATGGCACATCCAGATATTGCTTTACAGCTTTATCATAACGATGGAGAGTTGTTTAATTTACCTCCAGGCAATAGAAAACAACGTATCTCAGGTATTTTTGGAAAGAAGATTAATGAGAAGTTAGTGCCTGTAGATGAAGATACAGATATTGTTAAAATAGGCGGATATGTTGTAAAACCAGAGTTTGCTAAAAAAACAAGAGGGGAACAGTTCTTTTTTGTAAATAATAGATTTATAAAAAGTGCGTATCTCAATCATGCCGTTTCTGCTGCTTTTGAAGGTTTACTGCCTGATAGAGCTAGGCCGAGTTATTTTTTGTATTTGGATGTAGATCCAGGGAGTATAGATATTAATATCCACCCTACAAAAACCGAAATTAAATTTGACGATGAGCACGCTTTATACGAAATGCTTAGGAGTACTGTAAAGCACAGTCTAGGGCAATTTAATATTGCACCAGTGTTGGATTTTGATAGAGATCAATCTCTAGATACTCCGTATGATTATAAAGATAAGTTTGCTGCGACACCTCAAATTCAGGTAGACCGTACGT
>CAZXMY010000224.1:0-4467 GCA_964641325.1 uncultured Flavobacteriaceae bacterium
GTAACAACCTATAATGGTTCAACCGTAAATAACTTCAATTTATTAGGTAATCCTTATGCATCTGCTATAGATGTAAATCAATTTATTAGAGACAATGATCCAGTAAATGCCGTGTATTACTGGGAGCATATTACACCACCAGATGCTAGTTTTCCAGGATTTAATACTCAAAACTTTACCATGGACGATGTCTCCTTACGCAACCTCGCAGGCGGAATCGCCTCTGTAAATGGAGGTACTGATCCTGGTCAGTTTATGTCTTCAGGACAAGGCTTTGCTGTTCTGGCAGATCAGGCTTTTGCTGGAACCAATGTTATGTTTAGTAACAGTATGCGTGTTATAGAAAATAACAGCGCTCCACGATCTGCAGAACTAGAAAATCGTTTATGGCTTGAGATGAAAACAAAATCGTATACCATAAACTCCACTGCACTTATAGGATTTCTACCCGAAGGAAGTCCTACCTTGGATAAAGGCTATGACAGTAGTCGTTTAGATACTTCTATTAGTCTTTTCTCTTTATCCAAAGATGGCCACCAACTAAGTATACAAAGTCGCGAACTTTTTAATGCAGATATTCAAATTCCAATAGGTATATCTCAGACGCTTCCAGAAAACCTAAATCTTACTATTAGCATTAAGCAATTAGAAGGTTTTGATTTAGAAGAAGGAGAAATCTTCTTAATAGATAATCTTCTCAATACGATGACCAATCTTAAAACAACGACCTATAGTTTTGTTTCTGGAGAAGGAATGCAAGAAGACAGGTTTACATTAGTATTTAGAGATACAGCCTTAAATGTTGAAGAAGAAAGCTTTCGCGAAAGCGACCTAAGCCTATTCCCAAATCCAGCTCAAAATGTCGTTACATTACGGTATACTGGAAATCAGGCATTATCTCAACTTACAATTACCAATGTTAATGGGCAGACCGTAGGTCGTGAAAATCTAACAGACTTTAATGGACAAAAACAAATACGTATCGAAGACCTTAGCAAAGGAATGTATTTTGTGAGTATACAAAGTACTGCTAACACCGTTTCCAAAAAACTGATAATAAAGTAATCAAAACACTTACTATTGAAAAGTTGATCTAACTAATCACTTTTTTACCGGTTGAACTATTTGGGGGAATAGTTGTAACCTAAAAAAGGCTTCACCATGTGAAGCCTTTTTTATTAAATTAATTACCGCAATAAGAATATCATACTTAAACCTTGCACCTAAAAACGCATTTTCTAATTAAGAATCATTTGTCTATTCTTTAGTTTCTGGTTGCATCGTTTTCACCTCCATAAGTCGCAGATTTTCCTCATATTTTATAATATAAGCAGCCGTGTTGTAAAAGCCTTTAGCACCCTTAGCATAATTAAATTTGTTCTCCGTATACTCTGTTTGTAATCCTGAAGATGCCGCTTGATAAAGATCTTTTGCATAGCCCAATCGCAAAAGGGTATCCATCATAATATCATAACCTCTCAAGGCTTCTGTACTTGGTGTAATATTATATTTAGTCTCATAACTATCTATAAACGTAGCAGAGGTGTCATCAAACTCCTTTTCCATAGATGGGAAATGAAAGTTAAGATTCATTAAATGTTCGTGTTGTATCTCATCACTATCATATGCATTTCCTTTATAGGTAGTGAAAAGTACAATATCCTGTTTCACAATCACCTCTTCTTCTAGAGTGCCTGATGCTAATGCATTAAGTCTTGTAGTTACATTACTTATTAACGGGATATCATTAGTCTCCAAAATTACAAGGTTAGGTTTTTCCTTATCGATCTTGACGGATAAATCATCTTCATGCAAGAACATACCATTATCTCCTTTTCTGGGAGCCACTTCCTTAGCCTTTGGAAAAATAGCTTTGAGCTTTGCTTTTGCTTTGGCATTTTTGGAATCTGCTATGATGACAATATTTTTTTCTTCGTCTTCCGTCTTTAGATGGTCAAGCATTTTGGCTCGAAGTATATCGTCACTAGGTCTTGATTGAAATACATTAGAACCACCAGATATTCTCTGTGTAAGTGGTGATACTACCGGAATATTTTTACTGGCCAATAAACTCGCGGCTCTATCTACATTACCACCTAATAGAGGTCCTATAACTGCATCTACATCATTAAAATTACCGTTTTGGATTAGCGTTTCTACTTTGCGAGCATTGGTAGCGCTTCCATCTTTCCGGGAATAATCGGTATCATAAACGGTTACGTTTGCAGTAATACCCATTTTTTCTGCATCTTCTACTGCCATAAGAATCCCACTGTGAAAATCCAAAGCTAGGCGCAATAAGCGATCACTTTTAAGCATATCCTTTCTGACATCTGACGTATCTATATCTGTTCGTTTTAATCCAAAAGGAAGCATAACCGCTATGTTTTTTACCGAATAATCGGTAAGACTATCTGCCAGACTGGCCTTAGACTTAGCTGCATCCTTGCTAATAGAGACTTGAGTATGCGTTGTAGACACGGCTCCCTGGCTCCCTTTAGGCACTTTTAGAATCATTCCTTCTTTAAGACCTCCATCTAGAGCAGGGTTTAAAGCCATTAAATCGTCTGCCTTAAGATTAAACTGACGTAATAAACTGTACATCGTATTACCCTTTTTAACTTCATAAAAAGAATACTGGGACTCATCTATTACCGCTGGCGTTACTGTTTTAATATTGGGTACTTTAATAACCGCTCCTTCCTGCAATAGAGCTCCCATTCCTGGATTTAATTTTTCTAACTGTCCGATACTAATCCCATATTTTCTAGCAAGTCCATACTTAGTCTCTTTAGACTGCACAGTATAATCTACTGTATCTGCTGGCAAACTAATTATGGTAGAAGTAATTGCTGTATCAACTTCGGGACTTAGCTCGCTTGGCTGTGTATCAGCTACTGCGGTTAGGTTAATAGGAATTCGTAGCTTATCTCCTTTACGCAAGGTTTGGCTATATAGCTGCTTGTTATATTTTTTAAGAACATCTTCTGATACATTGTACTTTTTTGAAATACTGTACAAGGTCTCTTTTCGTTTTACTTTATGGGTTTTAAATTTTATTCCGTCTTGCGGCACATTTGCTGAGCTAGAAGTTTGTTGCGCCGAACTAGGTAATATCAATACCAGACCTTCGTAAACTCTAGACTTTGCATCAGGATTAAGTTTATAGATTTCTTTCTCCGTAATTCCGTAGTCCTTACTAATGCTGAGTGCGGTCTCTCCATCTTCCACTTGATGAGAGATAAATTCCTGTAAAAACGAGGGTGCGGCTTCCGCTTTCGCGAAAGCAAAAAACAAAACAATAATTAAAATTACTTTCTTCATAATACTATTCCCACTCAATGGTGGCTGGCGGTTTAGAGCTTATATCATATACTACTCTATTAACGCCTTTTACCTTATTTATTATCTCATTAGATGTTTTTTGTAGGAACTCATAAGGAAGGTTCACCCAATCGGCAGTCATCCCATCAGTACTTTCTACCGCTCGTAATGCTACACATTTTTCATAAGTCCTCTCGTCTCCCATTACGCCTACACTTTGAACTGGCAACAACATTGCTCCAGCCTGCCAAACTTTATCATATAGATTATTTTCCTTTAATCCATTAATAAATATAGCATCAACTTCTTGCAAAATACTAACTTTTTCTGAAGTAATGTCCCCTAATATACGAATTGCTAATCCTGGTCCCGGAAAAGGATGCCTTCCTAACAGTTCTGGATCGATATTCATGGATCCTCCTACTCTTCTCACTTCATCCTTAAATAACATTCTTAATGGTTCCACAACCTTTAATTTCATAAAATCAGGTAACCCACCTACATTATGATGTGATTTAATAGTAGCAGATGGACCTCCGTTTACAGAAACTGATTCTATAACATCTGGATAAATAGTTCCTTGTGCTAACCATTTAGCATCCTCTATAAGGTGAGCTTCATCATCAAAAACCTCTATAAATACTTTTCCTATTATCTTACGTTTTTTTTCTGGGTCACTTTCTCCTGCTAAAGCAGTCAAAAAACGTGCCGAAGCATCTACTCCTTTAACATTAAGTCCCATTCCTTCATATTGCTTAAGCACGGATGAGAATTCATTTTTACGAAGTAATCCATTATTTACAAAAATACAATGAAGGTTGCTTCCTATTGCCTTATGTAATAATATCGCTGCTACAGTAGAATCAACACCTCCACTCAATCCTAACACTACTTTATCCTTTTGTAATTTTTCTTTTAGTTCTGACACTGTAGTATCTACAAAAGAGTTAGGTGTCCAATCAGGTTGAATTCCTGCTATGCCAATAAGGAAGTTATCTAATAATTGCTTACCATCTGTAGAGTGGTATACTTCTGGATGAAATTGAATAGCATAGGTTTCTTCGTTTTCAATTTTATAAGCGGCATTAGCTACATCCCCAGTACTTGCTAGCAACACTCCTCCTTCTGGCAAAGATTTTATAG
>CAZXMY010000225.1:0-4416 GCA_964641325.1 uncultured Flavobacteriaceae bacterium
AACTTACATTATATTTTGTATTTTCCCTTAATTGTAGATTAATTTAGCATTTTTAAATAATTAAGACCAACGAAGGTCAATATAATAATCCCAAATTATAAATAGCCATGTTTAAAAAGTTATTGTTTCTTGTATTTCTATGTACTAATGTCTTGATATATGGACAAGTAGGAGTTAACACAACGTCACCGGATCCGTCTGCGGTACTTGATGTGTTTTCTAATGAACAAGGCGTATTATTGCCACAATTAACAACAGTTCAAAGAGATGCTATTGTATCTCCAGCAAACGGCCTTCTTATCTATAATACAGACGGTAATGAGTTTGAATACAATTTTGGTAGTCCTACCGCCCCGGTATGGCAGGTAATTGCTAATACAGGTGCCAGTGGTAATATAGGTGATTCTGTAAAGTATTCCAATACAGATGTAACAACAAATATTAATGCAGATCCAGCGATAAATGCACCCTTGTTAGGTACTTTAAATTGGAATGATGATCTAACCCTTTATTCTGCAAATACAACAACAAATCAAATAACAGTTAATCAAGCGGGCCGCTATCGAGTTATTGTAAATATTCCTGTAAATACTGCTGGAACGAGAGACAGAATGGCTCCAGAAATGCGAATTACAGTTAATGGTACTGCTACAGGTACATATAGTTCTACAGGTTATATTCGCACGAATAACGGACATCAAGATGCCTCTTTGCATATTACAGAGACCTTAGAACTTACGGCTGGACAAAATATTGGTGTTACGATATCAGAAGCCGCAAATGACTCTAATAATGCCGCAAATAACGTAACTATGCGAGCGGCTGGGGCCGCAAATATTTATATAGAAAAAATACGGTAGTACTTACTACAAGCTCTATTTTTGCATCAATTCATTAAGATGCAACTTCGCGATTATACAAAAGAGTTCAAGACTAATCTATCCATAGCATATCCTATTATGCTTGGACAGTTGGGTCATATTCTTGTTGCTTTAGCAGATAATCTAATGGTAGGACAATTAGGTCCAGCCCAGCTTGCCGCAGTTAGTTTAGGTAATAGTCTAGTATTTGTAGCGCTTTCTATTGGAATAGGATTTTCTTTTGCTATAACGCCATTAGTGGCAGAGGCTGATGGCGCAGGTAAGATCGAAAAGGGGCGACTTCATTTTCATCACGGTGTGGTCATGTGTGCGGTAAACGGTATCCTGTTATTTCTGGCTTTACTAGTAGCAAAGCCAGTTCTTGCAATGTTGGATCAACCAGAAGAAGTGGTGCATTTAGCCATTCCATACTTGGAAATTGTGGCATTTTCTATGATTCCTCTAATGATTTTTCAAGCGTTTAAGCAGTTTGCAGATGGCTTATCACAGACTCGATTTTCCATGTATGCCACACTTACGGCAAATGTGGTGAATGTGATTTTTAACTATTTCCTTATTTATGGTATATGGATATTCCCACGATTAGAAGTAGAAGGTGCTGCTTGGGGTACCTTAATTTCAAGATTTTTTATGCTGGGATTGCTGGTGTTTTTGCTTTCGCGAAAGCAAAAGTTCAAACCCTATTTTTACATAAGAAATACCCAGCATATCCAATGGTCGGAATTTAGAGAATTAATACGATTGGGTTTTCCTACGGCCTTGCAAATGCTTTTTGAAGTAGCAGTATTTACAGCGGCTATCTTTTTATCGGGTATTTTGGGTACCAATGCTCAAGCGGCTAACCAAATAGCTCTCAACCTTGCATCTATGACGTTTATGATTGCTGTAGGATTGGGAGTCACCGCAACCATACGAGTGGGTAACCAAAAAGGGAAAAAGGATTTCCCTAATTTGAGACGTATTGCTTTCTCTATATTTATTCAAGTTTTTTTAATTGAAGCTGTTTTTGCTGTTGGCTTTATCCTGCTAAAGGACTTTTTACCTCCATTTTATATAGATACTCCAGAGGTTATTTTTCTTGCGTCGCAATTATTAGTTGTTGCCGCATTATTCCAGTTAAGTGATGGGGTACAGGTTACTATTTTAGGAGCCTTAAGAGGTTTACAAGATGTAAATATCCCTACATTGATTTGTTTTATAGCCTATTGGGTTGTTGGTTTTCCTGTGATGTGGTATTTAGGCAAGGAGGATCAAATGGGCAGCCAAGGGATATGGGTAGGTTTACTTGCCGGTTTAACGGCTTCTGCTATTATGTTGTATTTTAGATTCAAGTATTTAACTAATAAATTAATTACAAATGACCATTCCCAAGTTTTTACTAGGCGATAATTCTGAGTATCCAGATGCCATTTTTGTTGTACATACTGAATTTCCGCGTTTTATTATAGATCTTACAAAAGATGAAATTGAGTGGTTTGAAGAGTTTGATAAGCAAGATGAGGATGAACTGGCTTCAGAAACTGAGAATGCTATCAAACAAGCAACAGATTTTTATGATGCTGAGATTGCAAAATATGATGTAGAGTAGGTTAAATGGAACAACTTCTGGAATACGATCACGAGCTTTTCCTTTACCTAAATAGTTTAGGTAATGAGTCTTGGGATTTCTTATGGCTCATTATTACCAATAAGCTATATGCAGCCCCTTTGTATGCTTTTCTTATCTATTTGATTTATAAGAATTTTGGCTTAAAGGGTACAGTAATTAGTGTTTTAGTTGTGGCCGCTATGATTACTTGTACGGATCAACTAGCGAACCTTTTTAAACACGGTTTTGAAAGACCCAGACCTTGTAAAGTAGAACTCTGGAAGGAAACGATGCGATTTGTGGCAGAACGTTGTGGGAGATTTGGATTCTTTTCTGCTCATGCTGCGAGTTCAATGGCAGCAGCGGTTTTTGCCGGACTTGCTTTAAAATCGCACTATCGTTATTTGATTTTTATGTTGTTATTCTGGTCTGCCTTAGTTGGATATAGTCGTGTTTATCTAGGAGTACATTATCCAGGAGATGTGCTTACAGGATGGATTTTAGGGGCAGTATTAGGATATGTTTTTTATAAGCTACAACACTATATCCTGGGTAAATATGCACCTACTTTTTAGATCGTTTTAAGAGGATAGCAGCAGCTTCAAAAGGTGATATTTTATTCTTTTCAACGGCATCGAGCTGTTGCGATAATGCTTTTTGTACATCTGGGTTTTTGTAAAACCTCTCTTTTAAGGTATTTTCAATAGTTTGGAGTAGCCAGTACTTATTTTGAGCTGCACGTTTTTTTTCAAAATAGCGATGCTCTTTGGTGGCAATCATATATTGAGAAATAAGCTCCCATACCACATCAATTCCTTTTTCTTCAAGCGCGCTGCAAGTAGTAACCTTAGGAATCCAACCACTATCCTTAGGCGGATAAAGGTGTAATGCTTTGGCAAAAGCGGTCTTAGCCAATCGCGCAGGTTTTTCATTGGTTCCATCTGCTTTATTAATAACAATACCATCTGCCATTTCGATAATCCCACGTTTAATCCCTTGCAATTCGTCACCTGCTCCAGCCAGTTTTAAAAGTAGAAAGAAATCTACCATAGAGTGCACGATAGTTTCGCTCTGTCCTACACCTACAGTCTCGATGATAATCATATCAAATCCTGCAGCTTCACATAGGATAATTGCCTCTCTTGTTTTGCGGGCTACGCCACCTAGTGAATCTCCAGAAGCACTGGGCCTAATAAAAGCCCTAGGATTTTGAGATAATCTATCCATACGTGTTTTATCTCCTAAAATACTGCCATGTGAGATGGAGCTCGTAGGATCTACAGCTAGTACAGCCACTTTATAGTCTCGTGTTGTAAGATGTGTCCCAAAGGCTTCTATAAAGGTACTTTTACCTACACCAGGAACACCCGTAATGCCAATGCGCGTGGTCTTTTGAGTTGACGATAAGCACAGCTCGATTAATTGTTGAGCTTGTTTTTGGTGATGTGAGGCAGTGCTTTCTACCAGGGTTATTCCTTGAGATAAAGCGGTATGATTTCCCTTTTTAATAGCTTGCGCAAGCTCCGGAATCTGTAGTAAAGATTTTGAAGGAACTGTTTGTGCTTTCGCGAAAGCAGGATTTATTCCTTTTATATGTGATGTTTTTTTATTCAAAAAGTAGATTTATTAGTCCAGCAGCACATTACTCCAATATCTCATTATCCCATTAATTCATTATTCCCTTAATTCATTGTTACGTAAAGGTAGTAAATTTGAATAGGTCAAATTATTTTTATCTTTTTTGCAACATTAGCAAATCCCTTTCGTCTTTTAACCGAATAGCAACTTAATCAACCATCAAAAATTGCTTGTAACCAAAATCATAGAACAGTGTAAACGTAACGACCGAAAGGCGCAGCTGCAATTGTACAATAAATACTGTGATGGTATGTACCACGTAGCCTTTCGGTTTTTGAAGGATGCATTTGAAGCAGAAGAAGCGATGCA
>CAZXMY010000226.1:0-4396 GCA_964641325.1 uncultured Flavobacteriaceae bacterium
GTGTTATCAAACCGCTTAATCCTATAATATCGACATTCTCTTTAATTGCCGTTTCTATAATTTTTTCTGGAGGCACCATCACTCCAAGATCAATAATCTCATAATTATTGCACGCCAGCACCACTGATACAATATTCTTCCCTATATCGTGCACATCTCCTTTTACAGTTGCCATTAATACCTTTCCCGTGGATTGAGAGACACCACTTGTTCCATTCTTTAACTTCTCTTCTTCAATAAATGGAAGTAAATAAGCCACCGCTTTTTTCATTACCCGGGCCGACTTCACCACTTGAGGCAGGAACATTTTTCCATCCCCAAATAGGTCTCCCACTATATTCATCCCTCTCATCAGGTGACCTTCAATTACTTGTATAGGCGCTGTAACAGATATGCGTGCTTCTTCTACATCGTGCTCAATATATTTGTCTATGCCTTTAACTAATGCCCTCGTAATGCGACTTTGGAGATCTTCTTCCCGCCAAGCTTCAGACTGAGTTTCAGTTTTTTCTTTTTGACCTACCGATTGTGCAAAATCGAGTAATCGCTCTGTAGCATCTTCTCTTCTGTTAAGAATTACATCTTCTACGTGATTTAGTAGCTCTTTGGGGATATCATCATATACTTCTAGCAGCGCAGGATTTACTATTCCAATATTCATACCTGCATTAACCGCATGATACAGAAAGACAGAGTGCATCGCCTCTCGCACTACATTGTTACCGCGAAAACTAAAAGAAATATTACTTACACCACCGCTTACCGAACAATGAGGTAAATTTTTTCTTACCCAGCGTGTACCCTCAATAAAGTCTATGGCATTGCGTTTATGCTCATCCATTCCTGTGGCAACAGGAAAAATATTGAGATCAAAAATGATGTCTTCTGGAGGGAACCTTACTGTATGTACCAGAATATCATAACTGCGTTTTGCAATTTCTTTTCTGCGATTATAGGTATCTGCTTGACCCACCTCATCAAAAGCCATCACTATTACCGCGGCTCCATATCTTTTTATTTTTTTAGCCTTTGTAATAAATTCCTGTTCACCTTCCTTAAGACTTATAGAATTCACAACACACTTACCTTGCACTACCTGTAGCCCAGCTTCTATAATCTCCCATTTAGAACTGTCTATCATTATGGGTACTCTTGAGATATCTGGCTCTGCAATAACGAGGTTAAGAAACCTAACCATTGCTTCTTTTCCATCTATCAAGCCATCATCCATATTGACATCTATAATCTGAGCACCATTTTCTACTTGGTCGCGTGCTATAGATAGGGCTTCGTCATACTTTTCTTCTTTTATAAGCCGTAAGAATTTACGAGAGCCTGCCACATTTGTACGTTCTCCTACATTTATTAAATTACTTTCTGGCGTAACAATTAAAGGTTCTAGCCCCGAAAGCTTTAAATATCGTGCTATGTTACTCATAGCGTAAACGGCCTAGGTTGGACATCTTTTACTAACTTAGCTATCGCCGTAATATGCTCTGGCGTGGTACCACAGCAACCACCTATAATATTTACCAGATCCTTGTCTATGTAGTTTTTAATATGAGCTGCCATTTGATCAGGCGTTTCATCATACTCCCCAAAAGCATTAGGCAATCCTGCATTGGGATGTGCTGAGATTGCAAAATCTGTCTTACTCGCTATTGCTTCTAGATGTGGTTGCAGTTGGCTTGCACCTAAGGCACAATTAAAACCAACAGAGAGCAGTGGTATGTGAGAGATGGAAATTAAAAACGCTTCTGCAGTCTGTCCAGAAAGCGTTCTACCTGATGCATCTGTTATTGTCCCGCTCACCATCACAGGAATATGAGAATTGCGCTCTTCTTTAACTTCCTCTATGGCAAACAAACAAGCCTTTGCATTGAGCGTATCAAAAACCGTCTCTACCAGTAATAAATCAACACCACCATCCATTAATGCTTCTACTTGTTGTTTATATGCCACACTTAATTCATCAAAACTGACCGCTCGATATCCTGGATCATTTACATCCGGAGACATACTTGCTGTCTTATTAGTAGGACCTATGGAACCAGCAACAAACCGAGGCTTGTGTGGCTCGTTATAGGAGAAGCTCTGGGCGACTTCTTTGGCGATTTTTGCAGAAGCATAATTCATGTCATATACATAGTCTTCCATCTCGTAATCTGCCATCGCGATGGTAGTGCCAGAGAAGGTATTAGTTTCTATAATATCTGCTCCTGCAGCAAGATATTTACGATGTACTTCTGCAATAGCATCCGGTTGTGTGAGGCTCAACAAATCATTATTCCCTTTAAGCGGAATATGAAAATCCTTAAATTGGTCTCCTCTAAAATCTTCTTCAGAAATTTGATATGCTTGAAGCATGGTCCCCATTGCGCCGTCAAGAACAAGGACTCTATTTTGTAGTGCTTTTTTAAGTTGTTCCTTCATTTAACAATTTTGTTTGGTGAAAATTCCTTCTCCGCCCTTCGGACGGCTCTCCCTGGATGAGAGCAACTCTTAGAAATTTGAATGGAGTTTAGGGCTTGATCGATATCATTTTTAATGTCTTCAATATGCTCTAGACCTACTGATATTCTCACAAGTCCATCCGTTATACCTACTCCTGCAAGCTCTTTTAGAGTAAGTTTCCCGTGTGTTGTGCTCGCTGGATGACTCACAATGGTTCTCGTATCTCCTAGATTTGCAGTAAGGCTACACATCTGGATAGCATTTAGAAATTGTTTACCGCCTTCGTACCCTCCATTTACCTCTACAGTGACAATGTTTCCTCCTAGATTCATTTGCTTTTTTGCCAATTCGAATTGAGGATGCGATTCTAAAAAAGGATACCGTACCTTAACTACATTTGAGTGTCGTTCTAGCCATTGTGCTAAGTCTAGCGCATTGCGACAATGCCCTTCTAAACGTACAGGAAGTGTCTCTACACTTTTAGACAAGATCCAAGCATTAAAAGGTGATAATGCAGGACCAGTGATGCGAGCAAAGCGATAAATACGGTCAATCAGAGATTTTTTCCCTACTGTGATCCCTCCCATAGTTCGTCCTTGACCATCCAGTAACTTGGTTGCAGAATGGATAACTAAATGGGCGCCATAAAGCATGGGTTGCTGTAAATACGGGGTAGCAAAACAATTATCCACTATAAAAATGAGATTATGCTTTCGCGAAAGCGCACCCAGGAACTCCAAATCAACAATATCTGTTCCCGGGTTTGTAGGGGATTCTACGTATAAAATTTTAGTTGTAGCTTCAATATACTGCTCTACTTCATCCAGCTTATGAACGTCAAAATAAGTGTGACCTATATTCCATTTTGGGAAATATGTTGTAAATAGAGAATGCGTATTCCCAAAAATAGAACGCGCCGAAAGTATGTGATCGCCACTGTCTAATAAGGCAGAAAATGTGCTAAAAATAGCACTCATTCCTGTCGCAAAGGTAGTTCCAGCTTCTGCACCTTCAAGAAGACACATTTTTTCAACAAGCTCTGCACAATTAGGGTTTGTATAACGACTGTAAATATTACGTTGCTTTTCTTCGGCAAAAGAAGCACGCATTTCTTCTGCATCTTCAAAGACAAAGCTCGAGGTCATAAATAATGGCACTGAGTGTTCTTGATACTGGGTGCGATCAAGTTGGGTTCTAATGGATAACGTTTCTTGCTTCTTCATTAATTAAGACTATGTACCACTTTAATAATATCGCCCAAAACTCCTCTCGCCGTTACGGCCTTACCGGCGCCAGCTCCTTGTATCACAAGGGGTTGATCACCATAAGACTCTGTGTAAATTTCAAAAACAGCATCAGCTCCTCTGGTTTGTCCTAATGCTGTATGTTTTGGCTCCTGCACTAGTTTTACTTCGAGTTCTTTAGTTTGCAAGTTGAGTTCTCCCACGTGTCTTAATACCTTATCATTCCCAAGATTAGACTTACTCTTTGCAAAAATAGAGTCGAGGGTTTTTACGCTTTCGCGAAACTGCGGTAACGTAGTCGTCCCATTTAACTCTTTAGGCACCAATGATTGGATTTTTACATCCTGAAACTCCTTGGTAAGACCTACTTCTCTTCCTAGAATTAGCAACTTGCGAGCGACATCCTTGCCAGAAAGGTCCTCACGCGCATCTGGCTCTGTAAGGCCCAAAGCATCTGCTTCTAATAAGATTTCGGAAAAACTCTTATCTTCTATTGAAAAGGTGTTAAACAAATAACTTAAACTACCTGAGAATACTCCTCGTATCTTTTGGATCTCTTCCCCGCTCACAAACAAATTTTTAATAGTCTCTATTACGGGCAATCCTGCACCCACATTAGTTTCGTACAAAAACTTTTTATCGTTTATTTCTAATGTGCTCCGCAACTCTTTATAAAAATCATACGATAGCGTATTTGC
>CAZXMY010000227.1:0-4390 GCA_964641325.1 uncultured Flavobacteriaceae bacterium
ATCCTTATGAAAGATATTAAACCTAATGACCAACGCGCTAGAATAGCAATCATATTTTTTATCATTACCGCGATGCTAGAAGCGGGAAGCTTTCTTGGTGACTTTGTAGAGTACGGCTATATGGAAAAATTTAGTGCTGGCATTGCGATAAGTGATGAAAAAATTGAACTTCTGGAAATATTACAATTGGTTTTTGGGATTGCTTATATACTCATTTTTATTCTAGTGATAATTATGTTTATTCGATGGTTTAGACGGGCATATTACAATCTAGCACTATTTGTACCAACAGAAAGCACAGATGGATGGGCAGCTGGAGCTTGGTTTGTTCCTTTTTATAATTTGTACAAACCCAAACAAATTATGATGGAATTATATAATAAGACCAATAGAATATTAAAATTAGATAACCCAAAATATCAACGAAGAGAAACAGACATTGTAGGTATATGGTGGTTATTATGGATTGTTTCTAACATAGGAACAAATGTTTCTACAAGAAGATATCTTAGAGCAGAAACAGCAGAAGAATTTATGAACAGTCTTCTCATAAGCATGCCAATGTCTATACTATCTATCATTGCAGCTATTCTTCTTATATTTATTATAAAGAAATACGCATTTATGGAGCAGTTACTGGTTGATATGAATGAAAAGGAGATCCAAGCTTAAATTAATAATCTATATAGATTACCCCTATGCGCATCGACATCATTACAGTAGTTCCGGACTTGCTTAAAAGCCCTTTTGAGGCATCCATTATGCAACGCTCTATCGATAAAGGACTCGTAGAGGTGCACTTTCACAATTTACGAGAGTATGGTTCTAATAATTACAAACAGGTAGATGACTACCAGTTTGGAGGTGGTGCAGGTATGGTACTTATGATAGAACCTATAGATAAATGTATCTCACAGCTTAAAAGTGAGCGGGATTATGACGAGGTGATTTATATGACTCCAGATGGAGAAACGCTCAACCAAGGAATGGCAAACACCATCTCACTGCAAAAGAATATTATTATCCTTTGTGGACATTATAAAGGAGTAGATCAAAGGGTAAGAGATCAATTCATCACAAAAGAAATTTCTATCGGAGATTATGTACTAAGCGGTGGCGAACTAGGGGCCCTTATTTTATGTGATGCGATTATTAGACTAATTCCTGGTGTTTTAGGTAATGAAACTTCTGCCTTAACAGATAGTTTTCAAGACAATCTTCTGGCACCACCTATTTATACGCGTCCAGCAAGCTATAAAAACTGGGATGTACCTGAGGTTTTACTTTCTGGTCATACGGCTAATATAGAAGCGTGGCGTGAAGAGAAAGCCCTAGAGCATACTCAAAATAGACGTCCTGATTTGTTGGATGAGTAATGCTTTGAGCAGCTAGTTACTCGAAGGAAGACGGGAACTTAAAACACAAAATCCCTTTGGTAAACACCAAAGGGATTTCTATTGAATATTATCTCGAATCCATTCTAACTATTCATAGAAATTAAGAACTCCTCATTATTGCGTGTACTCTTAATACGATCGCTCATAAATTCCATAGCTTCTACAGGATTCATATCTGCTAGGTACTTACGAAGTACCCATAAACGCTGACTTGTATCCTTAGAATGTAATAAGTCATCACGACGCGTACTTGAAGAAGTAAGATCGATAGCTGGGAAAATACGTCTATTGGATATATTACGATCCAACTGTAACTCCATATTACCCGTTCCTTTAAATTCCTCAAAAATCACCTCATCCATTTTAGATCCGGTTTCTGTAAGTGCTGTTGCGATGATCGTTAATGAACCTCCATTTTCTATATTACGAGCGGCTCCAAAGAAACGCTTAGGCTTATGTAAAGCATTGGCATCTACACCACCAGAAAGAATTTTTCCAGAAGCAGGTTGTACGGTATTATAGGCACGGGCCAGACGAGTAATAGAATCTAAAAGAATTACCACATCGTGTCCACATTCTACTAGACGTTTGGCTTTCTCAAGCACAATATTTGCCACTTTTACATGTTCGTGAGCTTCCTTATCAAAGGTAGAGGCAACTACTTCTCCCTTTACATTACGTTGCATATCGGTTACCTCTTCTGGACGTTCATCTATAAGAAGAATCATCTGATAAACTTCGGGATGATTTGCAGCAATTGCATTTGCTACATCCTTAAGAAGCATTGTTTTTCCAGTCTTAGGCTGTGATACAATCATACCACGCTGCCCTTTTCCTATAGGGGCAAACATATCCATCACTCGAGTAGAAATACTAGATTGACGCTCTGCGATATTAAATTTTTCTGTAGGAAATAATGGTGTTAAGTGCTCAAAAGACACACGGTCTCTTACAATATTAGGACTTAAACCATTAATTCGAGATACCTTAATTAACGGAAAGTATTTTTCACCTTCTTTAGGCGGGCGTATCACTCCTAAAACAGTATCACCTGTTTTAAGACCAAACAAACGGATTTGAGATTGAGATACATAAATATCATCTGGCGATGCTAGATAGTTATAATCCGACGATCTTAAGAAACCATACCCATCTTGCATGATATCTAAAACACCCTCACTTTCTATAATACCTTCAAACTCAAAATCAGGCTGGCGATATCTATTACGACTATCTTTATTACCATTACCGTTATTTTGGTTACGATTGTTATTGCGATTGTTTTGGTTGCGATTATTCTGATTACGGTTGTTCTGATTGCGATTATTCTGATTGCGGTTATTATCCTTAGAATTATCGTTTTTAGCCTCCTTAGGTTTTTGATCAGACGCGTCCTGGCGCTTTTGCGGCTGTTTGTCCTGCGCATCTTTTACAGATGGCTTATCGCTATTACCTTTTGCCTTTTGACCTTGTGTTGCTTGTGGCTTATCCTGCGCTGGCTTTTTTTGTTGCGGAGCGCGCGCTGGGCGCTCTTGTTTAGGTGCCGCTTCTTTTGCATCACCTACAACAGCCACCTTAGATGGGTCTGCCGCTTGCACATCAAGAATTTTGTATACAAGGTCTAATTTTTTTAATGACCTAAACTTAGGTACATTAATACTCTTTGCGATTTCCTGTAACTCAGGAAGCTTTTTTGATTTTAAATCTGAAATGTCAAACATCTAGTAACTAGAAAGAATTAATAATTTGTGTGATTGTTATTACCAAAAGAAGAATTCGGTATTTAATTTTTGGCAAGCAAATAACAAGCGGAGAGCTTATTACGATTTTGTCTGTACAATGATACAATTTTATTTTTAAACTTTTCTAGAATACTCCTAAAAGAAGTTTATTTTTGTACCCTAAAGTAAAAACGTGCTACAACGTATCCAAACTATTTATCTTCTTATCGCAGCTCTCGTAGCTGGGGTTCTTATCTTTTTTATTCCCTTGTATGGTGATAATCAAGGAGCTATGGTTTGGGCTAAAGATGACCTGTTATTACTTGGTTTATTTCTTGCTAGTGCTGCCTTATCACTTTTTACTATTTTTTTATACAAAAAAAGACAAAACCAGTTTGTACTGGGACGACTTAATATATTGCTAAACTTTGTTTTATTAGGTGTATTGGTGTATCGATCACAAATCTTATCCGGAGGGGCGGCGGCTCTTGAGAAGGGTATTGGGATGGCGATTCCGCTTGTTTCTATCGTTTTTATTGCCTTGGCAAACAAGGCTATCAAGCGTGATGAAGATCTCGTAAAATCTGTAGACCGATTGCGATAGACCTATAAATCTTATGTTTATTATTGTGTGAAGCCCTCAATTTTTGGGGGCTTTGTTTTTTATACTATTGCATAAGGGTTTACCGAGGTACCTCTATAACTTGCAAGTTTTCTATAACACCCATATTTACTTCAAATTTGAGCATCGTGCATACTTTATGAAAACCGTGTTTTCCCATAGCACCAGGATTCATATGGAAGATACCCAATTTCTTATCGGGCATTACCTTTAAGATATGGCTGTGTCCGCAAATAAACAATCCTGGAGGATTTTCTATAAGCTGCTTTCTAATATCTCGTGCATATTTTCCCGGATAACCACCTATATGGGTTATCCAAACATCTAGTCCTTCACAATCAAAACGGTTGTGTAAGGGGAACTCAGAACGGGCAGCATTACCATCTATATTGCCGTATACGGCTCGTAGGGTAGTAATGCGTTTTAAGGTATCTGTTACCTTTAAATTCCCAATATCTCCAGCGTGCCATACCTCATCCACCTTTTTTGCGTGATCACAAATATGATTATCAATATATCCGTGGGTATCGCTAAGGAGTAGAATTTTTTTCAAGAGATAGGCGTTTCGGTACGCTTTCGCGAAAGCGTATATTTGCTCAAAAATAATACTCTTTGCGCTATTTTATTCAATTATCGTATAACGGAAACCC
>CAZXMY010000228.1:0-4388 GCA_964641325.1 uncultured Flavobacteriaceae bacterium
CTTACCAGGATGAAAACCTGGCGTCCTAGCCGATAGACGAACGGGCCATTTTTCTTTTGAGATTGCAAATCTATGACATTCGCCATAAACATGCAATCTTTTTTTTCATTATTGTAGCCCGTAGGGGAATCGAACCCCTCTTACCAGGATGAAAACCTGGCGTCCTAGCCGATAGACGAACGGGCCAATTCCCGAAAAAAAACTTCTCCGGTGTACTCGTAGCCCGTAGGGGAATCGAACCCCTCTTACCAGGATGAAAACCTGGCGTCCTAGCCGATAGACGAACGGGCCTAGAACAATTGCCTAAATTGCGGATGCAAAAATACAACTATTTTTAAATGCCGCAAACCTTAAATGTACTTTTTTAAACCTCTTCTAATAGGCTTTAGCAAAGAGTACGCGCTGTTTAGATGGAGCTCCTGTTAAAACGCATTCACCATCCTCTAGTTTGCTGTCTAAAGGGATGCAACGTATAGTCGCTTTTGTGAGCTTTTTTATTTCCTCTTCGGTTGTTGTCGTGCCATCCCAATGTGCGCTAATAAAACCACCCTTATTTTCAAGAACTTCTTTAAATTCTTCAAAAGTATTTACTTCTGTATAATGTTCTTCTCTATATTTTTTAGCCTTTTCAAAAAGGTTTTCTTGGATCTCTTTTAAAAGATGCGTCACTTTATTTACTACCTCTTCTTTAGGTACAAATTCCTTTGTGAGTGTGTCTCTACGCGCCAATTCTACCGTTCTTTTTTCAATATCTTTGGGGCCAATGCCTATGCGCAATGGCACTCCTTTAAGCTCATACTCATTAAACTTCCATCCAGGTTTGTGCGTATCTCTATCGTCAAATTTTACCGTAACACCTCTCAATTTTAAATCATTTACAATTTCTTGAGCCACCTGAGATATGGCTTCTAACTGCTCTTGCCCCTTATATATAGGAACAATGACTACTTGGTATGGCGCTAGATTAGGTGGTAATACTAAACCTTGATCATCACTATGCGTCATAATGAGCGCGCCCATGAGCCGTGTAGAAACGCCCCAAGAAGTAGCCCAGACGTGATCTTGTTTTCCTTGATTTGTGGTAAACTTGACATCAAAAGCTTTTGCGAAATTTTGTCCTAAAAAGTGAGAAGTTCCAGCTTGCAATGCTTTTCCGTCTTGCATTAAGGCTTCTATACAAAAGGTCTCATCTGCTCCTGCAAAACGCTCACTTTCTGTTTTAAGTCCTTTTATCACAGGCACTGCTAAGAAATTTTCTGCAAAAGAGGCATACACATTATTCATAAGTTCTGCCTCCTGCATGGCTTCTTCCTCCGTGGCGTGCGCCGTATGTCCTTCTTGCCACAGAAATTCTGCTGTCCTTAAGAAAAGGCGTGTTCTCATTTCCCAACGTACAACATTGGCCCATTGGTTAATAAGTAGTGGTAAATCTCTATAGGATTGTATCCACCCTTTATAGGTATTCCAGATAATAGCCTCACTTGTAGGTCTTACGATAAGCTCTTCTTCTAGTTTGGCGTTAGGATCAACAACAAGTTTGCTATCATCATTAGGATCTGTCTTTAATCTATAATGGGTTACTACAGCACACTCTTTTGCAAAGCCTTCTGCATTTTTCTCTTCGGCTTCAAAAAGACTTTTAGGAACAAAAAGTGGGAAATAGGCATTCTGATGCCCAGTTTCTTTAAACATCTTATCAAGTTCTGCTTGCATTTTTTCCCAGATGGCGTATCCATAAGGCTTGATTACCATACATCCTCTTACGGCAGAGTTTTCAGCAAGGTCTGCTTTAACAACGAGCTCGTTATACCATTTTGAATAATCTTCACTCCTTTTAGTTAAGTTCTTCCCCATAAATGCTTACTTTGGCACAAATATTGTGATTAATGAATTCAATAAAATATGTGGTGCAAAACTACTTATTTTAGATAGTAACAACAATAAAACACATTAGAGATATGCAATTTTCTTCTACTCTCCGGTCTTCATTCAAATTTGTCGCATTTTCGGCTTTAGCCATATTTGCCTTAGTTTCTTGTTCTTCTACTCAGAGCGTTTATGACGACGATGGGATATATAGTTCAGGAAGAACAGTAGCTCAAGAACAGGCTTCTGAACAAGTTGTTGAATCTGAAAATACTAGGAAATACAAAGAATATTTCGAAAACGGAGCTAGAAGATTAGAAGATATTCCTGAAGAGGGCGCTATTTTTACGGATATAGAAGCTTATACCTCAGAAGAAGGAGATGAGTATTACGATGAAGAAGCAGCGTATGAAGAGGGTAGAGCAGCTTGGGGTGATGAGACAGAAAATGTTGTTGTAAATGTATACAACAATGGTGGATTTGGATTTGGAGGCTTCGGTTACGGAGGTTTTGGTTTTGGATTTAACCGTTTCGGTTTTGGATTTAATCGTTTTGGTTTTGGATATCCTTTTTATGGAGGATTTGGCTATCCTTTTTATGGAGGATTTGGCTACGGTGGATTTGGCTACCCTTTTTACGGTGGTTTTGGATTTAATGGTTTTGGTTTTTATAACAGACCTTATTTTAATGGAGGTTACGGCAATGCTGTAGCTTATAATGGAGGACGTAGATCTGCTGCAAGTGCAGGAAGAAGAGTTAGTGCTTCTAATGCAGTTGCAGAGTCTAGAGCAAGATTAAGAGGTGCCAATACTAGAACGCAATCTTCTCGTAATAGAGCAACCTATTCTAGAAATAGAGGTACTGCGCGTGCAAGAGGTAATGGCACTTCTAGAGGAGGTGTAACTAGAGGAAGACCTGCTTCTGGAAACAATAGAGTAAGACCAAATACGTCAAGAACTAGACCTTCTACCACGCAAAGAGGAAGACCTAGTACATCAAGAACAAGACCTTCTGGTACAACTTCAAGAACAAGACCCTCATCAAATAGCTCGAGAACGCGAACACGACCTTCTAGTAGTTCATCCAGATCTCGTTCTAGTGTGAATAGATCGAGTAGTTCTAGATCATCATCATCAAGAAGCAGTAGCTCCAGAAGTAGTAGCTCAAGAAGCAGTGGCTCAAGAGGCGGTGGTTCTAGAAGTAGTGGTCGTCGTGGATAATGGAACTTATTTTTTAAGAAACATCTTCAATTAACATTTTATGAAAAAGATTTTATTACTAGCAGTCCTTGCGACTGCAAGCATAACTAGTGCCCAGTCTGTAGCTGATGCATTGCGTTTGTCAACTACAGATATCACAGGAACCGCTAGATTTAGAGCAATGAGTGGTGCTTTTGGAGCCTTAGGAGGGGATTTAAGTGCCATAGGGATCAACCCAGCAAGTAGTGCCGTTTTTACTAAAGGAACTGTAGCTTTTTCCTTAGCCAACGATACATCCAATAATCAAACCTCTTATTTTGGCAGTACTACAGAGATTAGCGATAGTAATCTAGAAGTTAATCAAGCTGGAGGCGTTTTTGTTATTGATTCTGGCAACTCGTATAAGTGGAAAAAAATCACATTAGGTTTTAACTACGATCGAACATCAGATTTTAATGATCAATTTATTGCGGCAGGTGCTGGCGATATTTCAATATCTAATTACTTTAATGATTTCGCGCAAGGCGTTCCTTTGGATTTATTAGAAACAATAGACGGAGAGAGCGTAGCAGACCTCTATCAGTTTTTAGGAGAAACAGAAGGTTTTGGAGCCCAGCAGGCTTTACTAGGCTTTCAAGCTTTTGTAATTGATCCTGTAGATGGAACTGATTTTGGGAATACACAATATGTCGTAAACACAGGTGAAGGCCCTTTTGATCAAGAATACTTTTTTAGTTCCAATGGTTTTAATGGGAAAGCCTCCTTTAACCTGGGAGCGCAGTACGGCGAAAATCTGTACGTAGGTGTGAATTTAAACTCTCACTTTTTTGACTA
This sequence comes from uncultured Flavobacteriaceae bacterium, assembly GCA_964641325.1. GTDB lineage: Bacteria > Bacteroidota > Bacteroidia > Flavobacteriales > Flavobacteriaceae > Dokdonia. Next base: position 3,900 of record CAZXMY010000228.1, read on the forward strand.
TGATGAGACTACCGTTCTTTTTGAAAATTCGGATTCAGATTCTGGAGGGCCAACCTCAATACGTGAGGTTCGTTTTGAGAATAATCTCAATACCTTTGGAGGTGGATTTTCTTTTCAAGCCGGTTTTATTGGTAAAATACAAGACAATCTAAGAGTAGGTTTTACCTATGATTCTCCTACTTGGTATACCGTATCTGAAGAAGGAACTCAAAATATAAGAACGGTAGCAGAAGATGACCTTGGAGTATTTACCACAACAGTAAATCCCCAAGTTGTAAATGTATTTGAAAATTACGACGTAAAAACTCCAGAAAAATATGCTGGAAGTCTCGCCTACTTATTTGGACAAGAAGGTCTTATTAGTTTTGATTATTCTTACACAGACTTTACTAACTTATCCTTTAGACCAGAAGGAGATCCGTTCTTTCAAGCGCAAAATGCGGCTATCGATAATTTGCTAAAAGCAGCTTCAACCTATAGAGTAGGAGG
>CAZXMY010000229.1:0-4385 GCA_964641325.1 uncultured Flavobacteriaceae bacterium
CTGTCTAAAGCGTCTCTAAAAGGCCCGTAAAATGCCGAAGCATATTTTGCACTATAACTCAGTATTCCTGTATTGTGAAAACCTTCATCTTCTAGGAGTGTACGTATTTCAAAAATACGGCCGTCCATCATATCACTAGGCGCAACCATATCTGCTCCTGCACGAGCGTGGGATAATGACATCTCTGCAAGAATAGCATTAGTATCATCATTTACAATCATTCCATTACCTACCACGCCATCGTGACCATAACTAGAGTAGGGGTCTAAAGCCACATCTGTCATTACGTACATACCCGGTACAGCCTCTTTTATGGTTTTGATAGCACGTTGCATAAGTCCGTTAGGATTGAGTGCTTCAGTCCCATAATTATCTTTGAGGTTGTCAGGTACTTTTACAAATAAAAGAACAGATTTTAGTCCCATTGCCCAAAGGTCTTTGGCTTCTTTAGAAAGAAGGTCTAGACTCATCCTGTAGTAATCAGGCATACTCGCGATTACTTCTTTAATGCCTTTTCCCTCTACTACAAATAAGGGTACAATAAAATCATTAGGTGTTATTACGGTTTCTCTTACGAGTGACCGTATGGCTTCGCTGGTGCGTAATCTTCTATTGCGGCGTAATGGGTACATATTGTTAATTATATAGGATGCTTATTTATATTGTAAAAATACAAAAGGAGTTAGTCGAAAATATTTCCAACCCAAGTAAATATTACCATAACTAAAAACGCAGTAACGGCAACGCTAAACGGATTAGGAACAAATAGAAGACCAAATATCCCAATAGCGAGTATTATCGCTCCAGTTATAAATCCTGCTAATTTACTTTTTTTACCATATACTAAATATGCCCTAGGTAATGGGATGAGAGCAGCTATTGAAGCAGTAGCTAGGGGTAAGAAAAACCCAATATCTAAGCTATAGTAAAGAGTGATACTTAGTAGTCCAATTATTAAAAGAATACCAAAAACAAAGCCACTCTTTTTTTGGTTTGAATCGAGTAAGTACTTACCATAATTATCAAATCCTAAAATAAGGTTAGACATAGGCTCCATAATCCAACTACCTAAGGCAAAAAGTAGATAGCCTATGACTAAAGGAATTGCTAGAAACCCTAAATCGTTTGCTATTAGAAATTTATACGCAAAACGATATATTAGGTAGATTGCTATTAGTACCCCCCATTGACTTTTGTTAGATTTTTTTGAAATCCAAAAACTATATTTTAGATACCAAGAATAGATGATGTTTTTTGATTTTAGTGCTGTACTCATTCCTTCTCGAGCATGCTCTAAATTTGGGTCTTGTCTTAAAGCTTCTTTAAAATGTGATAGAGCCTTTTGAGTTTGGTTGTTTTCTAACGCTATCCAACCTACATTAGAATGAGAGTACGCGTCTTCAGGGTTGTCTAATAAAATATTTTCTATGGTATTTCCTGCGTCTTCAATTCGCTCTAATTTTGTTAGAAGTTGCGCTCGCATATTAAGACAAAAACTATGATTAGGGTCTAAGTGAAGTCCTTCGTTAGCCATAGTTAAGCCTTCTTCATATTTTTTTAATTGAAGAAGTAAGCCTGCTTTTAACCCAAAACAATTAGGATCGTAAGGGTCAATCTCTATTGCTTTATTTATAAAGGAGAGAGCTTCCTTTTTATTATCTGTTGATTGCGCTATCTGAGCTTTTAAAAAGAAAGTACTAGCACTATTTGGGTCTTCTGATAGTAAATTATCAGCAAGGTTAGCGGCTTTATCATAATCAGAAAGTTGATAATAGCAAAGCGCTAAGTAATAACGCGATTGGAAAGACTCTAAATCTTCATTAAAATACTTGATAGCATCTTGATAGCGGCCTAACTGAAAGAGCTGAACCCCTCGTTGTAATTGTGATGATTCCATTACTTTTTAATTTTTAAATAATCTAATATTTCATCATACAATCCAGCGTCATTAGCGTATAAAGCATAATTTTTTGCAGACCTAAACCATTCTTTAGTTGATGGTTTTGAATTTTTAATCCCTTTTACAATATCCTTTGTTTCAAGAGGCTTAGGTATCCCGTCTTTAAAAGATGCTTGTAATTTAGTTTCTACTGCTCGGTCAATAGCGGCTTGAATATCTGCTCCAGAGAATTCTGAAGACTTTTTTGCGAGTGTTCGATAATCAATATTGCCAATCGGTTTATCTTTAAGATGAAGCTCAAAGATAGATTCTCGAGCTATTTCGTCTGGTGGGGCAACAAAGATAATTCGGTCAAAGCGACCAGGTCTTCTAAATGCAGGGTCTAGGTACCAAGGAGCATTAGTTGCTCCCAATACAAGAATACCATCATTATTAGATTTTATACCGTCAAGTTCGGCAAGAAATTGATTAATCACGGTACGTCCAGCAGTTTTACTTACGTCATTTCGATTAGCTCCTAATGCGTCAATTTCATCAATAAAAATAACACACGGTTTATGTTCACGAGCTTTTTCAAATAATTCGTGTAAGTTACGCTCAGAACTTCCTATCCACATATCAAGAATGTCGTTAATCCCTACATTTATAAAATTGGCGTTAATTTCTCCTGCCGTTGCTCTAGCGAGATGAGTTTTCCCACAGCCAGGAGGCCCATATAAGAGTATACCTCCTCCTATTTTCTTTCCGTAAGCTTTATATAATTCTTGATGCTCAATAGGTTTTATAATTTTTAAAGAAATCTCATCTTTTACTTTTTCCATTCCTCCTACATCTTTAAAGGAAGTGTCGGATTTGCTAATAAATGATAAAGCATCTTCGTCAGTAAAATCCTGCTGCATAATGGGTGCAACTTTTAGATACTCATCAAAATCAGTATTTACATACTGTTCGTCAATATTCATTATTGTTTGATACGTATCCTTTGCTTCTTTAAAGTCTTTTAAATGAAGCTGACAGTAACATAAAAGTTCGAGATGCTTAATTTCTTCGCTATTTGTAGTTATTTCTTCTAAAAGAACAATAGCCGCATCTACTTTATTCTGGCTATGAAAACAACTAGCAAGTAAATATTTAGCTTCAATATGAGAATTGTCTAGATGTATAACATCTACTAAATGTGTTTCAGCATTTTTAAAATCTCCTTGTTCTTTATATAGCCTTGCTATTTGAACTTTAAGTGGAATATTATCGGGAGAGAATTGCAGGGCTTCTAATAAACTTTCGAGCATAATCAATGTTTAGATTTCTAAAGTACGTACTCTTTTTGGGTATTTAAAAAAGAAATTTATTTTCTCTTTTGTCTGTTTTAATGAGTTCCAAGTAAGTGTTTAATTAGTGTTTTTAATATGATTCACTAAAATATCACCTATATTAAATCACTGAATTATCAGAAGATAAGTCTATATCGAACATACATTATTTACTACACCCAATCTTTCGGGTTTTGTAATATTTTAATAATACGTTCTTCTTCACTCCCTTTTTCTGGGTGGTGGTCATAACGCCATTGTACGTGTGGCGGAAGGCTCATTAAGATACTTTCGATACGACCGTTCGTGCGCAATCCAAACAAAGTACCTTTATCGTGTACGAGATTAAACTCTACATAACGACCACGGCGTACCTCTTGCCAATCACGATGGTCTTTTGTGTAGGCAATATCCTTTCTTTTCTTTACGATAGGTACATAAGCATCTAAGAAGCTATCTCCTACTTGCGTTACAAAATTATACCAATCTTGCATAGACCGCTCCTCCGTTTTTTTGAGATAGTCAAAAAAGAGACCTCCTACGCCTCGTCCTTCACCACGGTGTGCATTGTGAAAATACTCATCACAGCGCGCCTTGTATTTTGGATAAAAGCTAGTATCGTGCGCATCACAAGCAGTTTTGCAAACGCTGTGAAAATGGGTCGCATCTTCATCAAATAGGTAATAAGGTGTTAGGTCTTGCCCACCACCAAACCATTGGTCTACAATCTCACCTTCTTGATTGTACATTTCAAAATAACGCCAATTTGCGTGTACGGTAGGCACGAAAGGATTTTTTGGGTGGAGTACGAGTGAGAGTCCGCAAGCAAAAAAGTTAGCATCTTTTACCCCAAAATATTGCTGCATCGTTTCTGGCAGTTTCCCGTGTACTTGCGAAATATTAACCCCTCCTTTTTCAAAGAGCGTTCCGTTTTCTATAACTCGTGTGCGTCCACCACCACCTTCGGGGCGTTTCCAAAGGTCTTCCTGAAATGTTGCTGTACCGTCTAGAGCTTCTAGTCTAGAAGTGATACGGTCTTGAAGTTGGTGTATGTAGTCTACAAAGTTATCTTTCATCGTGTAACAAATGTGTTTTTTCTTTTTGTGCGAGTAGCTCTATCGTTTGCTTAGTTGCTGCGGTAACAGATAGTGGTAGTACGAGAATAACCCCTATTA
>CAZXMY010000230.1:0-4370 GCA_964641325.1 uncultured Flavobacteriaceae bacterium
TTCTGTAGCTATACCTCAGCCTAGAACAAGACGTGCTACAGCTTATTTACAGCGTCAATTTGGTAATTTAGATGTAGAACTTGGAGGTATCTGGGGTGGAAGCCCGCTTAATGGACGTGAATATCAAGTCGTACGTACCGATGCAGATGGCAATCAAAATGTATTTGTAAACACCATTACCTCAAACGATAACTGGGGCGGAAAAGTTAAACTTAAATATACTGGAGGAAAATTTAATTGGTATGGCCAAGCAGCAGCCCAAGGTTTAGTAGCCTTTGGCGGTGCAGATCTCACCCAGACCTTTACAGGATGGAGGCTAAAAGATAGCGGCAGCGGAAACCAATATAATTTCTTAACCGGTTTTACCTATAATTTAGGAAACCTACAAATCGCACCTAATTTCTTATGGCAAGAACCGTTGGAAGATCCCATTCCACTCAATGCACCTGCTCCGGCAAGAGCCAGAAACATTATTGCAGATCCTTTTGTCGTGCGTTCTAATAGAAGACAAACCGCCGCAGAGATACTATTTACCTACGACCCAACGCCAGGATCTTGGTTTTATCAATGGGACAATGACCGCGCCGAAGATGCAAAATTTGCAGCAAATTTAGGCTTCGTCTATAGATCATTACCAACCACACAGGATGCGGCCATTGGATTCTTTGGTGATAGTCGTGTACCCGTAGCATTTGCCTCTGCTCCCCAAGCTCAGGATTTGTGGGAAGTACATGGGAGAATTGTTTCTAAAGCGTCTAGAGACCTTGGCTTTATTGCTAATTTTTATGGAGGAAACGGGCAAGCAAGAGGTAGTGATACTCGTGTCATTAATAGATATGGCACAGATATACGTTTAATCTACAAAAAGATTAAACTCCTCTCAGAAGTAAAAGTAGATGATTGGGGTCCTTTTGATTTTCATAGAGATTTTAACTTAACCTTCCCGTTACAATTTAAGGTAGACTTATCTACTACTATAGGTAAACAAGATTGGTTTATTCTCCCTAATACAAAATTAGGAATACGTTATACCTGGCGTTCATTAGATAATTTCTCGCCTCGATTCGAATTTCAGGATCCTATAGACCAAGGCTTCCCTAATGGAAACGAATGGGAGATCAGAACATACTTACACATAAATATTGGAAAATAATACAGTTATGAGCAAGAACTTATTAAAATATACGACTTACGCTTTCGCGAAAGCGTTCGCCATCCTAACCCTTTTTATAGGATGTCAACCCGATGATAGTAACCTTCAAGAAGCTACCTTTCCTGATATTGCAGAGGTGTTTACAGATGTTCCCGTTAATCTTACCGATCAGTTTTTTGTGTCATTTGATCCAAATGCCGGAGCTAATACATTAGGTTTTGGTACCGATAGTAATGTTGCTTTTGAAGGAACAACCTCAATTAGAATTGATGTACCTACTCCTAATGACCCAAACGGAAACTTTATAGGAGGCATCTTTCTAGACAGAGGTGAAGGCCGCAACTTAACGGCTTATAATACATTGTCTTTTTATGCTTTTGCTTCCACTTCTGCCACAATAGAGGTAGGTTTTGGAACGGATTTCGACACTAACTCTTTTGCTGTTAACACTCAAATAAATCTAAACACTGGATGGAACAGGTATTTTATTCCTATCCCTAATTCCGATAGACTCCTACAAGAAAAAGGGATGTTCTTATTTGCCGCAGGAACAGGAAGTACTGGTGGTGCGGCATTTTCATTTTGGCTAGATGAAATACGCTTTGATCAGACCAATCTTGTAACGCTTAATGGAGCAACAATTTTTGGAGGTCAAGACCAAGTAGCAGCAGCAAATATAGGCAGTACTGTGGCGGTTACCGATACCTTTGCCGAGTTTAATGTAACCAATAATGAAGCTGGAAATTCTCAATTAATATCAGTCACGACTACACCTGGATATTTTGATTTTAACTCAAGTAATGAAAATGTCGCCACGGTAGATGAGTTAGGTATTATTAGCATACTTAGTGACGCGAGTCCAGCTGTAATTACAGCCTCTCTAGATGGTAATCCTGTACAGGGTTCTCTTACGATTACTCCTGTAGATGCGGGAAATAATGTAGATGACTCTGCCAATACAGAAATAATGCTGCCTTTAGGTTTTGAATCTACTTCTCTTAATTACAACCCGATAGAATTTGGAGGAGCACCTTCTCTTGTTGCTGTTAATCCATCTGTGGGCGGTCTTAATAACAGTACCAATTCCTTACAAACCCAAAAAGTAGTAGGTTCGGAAACTTTTGCAGGTATATTTATGGATCTCGATGTTCCGGTAGACTTTTCAGAAAATCAAACCGTAAGCGCCTTAGTACTTGCTCCTAGCGGAGGAACAGATGTTCTTTTAGCCTTTGAAAATGCTGCTACAGGTCAAGCTTCTCAAGTTGCTGTTACCGCTACTACCACAGTAGGTAATGAGTGGGAAGAACTACAGTTTGATTTTAGTGCTGTAGATCTTGCTATAGATTATAATAGACTAGTCCTTATTTATGACAATGGCAATGCAGGAGACAATTCCTTTTACTTTATAGATGATATTCAACTGATAGAAGGTGATGGTGATCCAGGAGATCCGGGTGATCCCGGCGACAACCTACTAGATAATGGCGATTTTGAAGACGGCATGGTCGCTTGGTTTGGGAATGCATTTAATGTGCAGACAGAAGGAGGGAATAGTTTTAATTTTGCAGATGTCTCCACGGCAGGCAATTCTTTTGATGTAAATCTAAGTCAGGCCTTACCTATTGAAGTAGGAGAAAGTTATACCCTCACTTTCGATGCTGTCACCGGAGCCGGACAATCACGAACAATTATCGCAGGAATAGGCTTAAACGAAGCTCCTTTTATTGCAGATACAGAAACTGTTGCTCTTACAGAAACCCTTCAAACCATTGAGCTGACGTTTACAGCAAGTTTTGGCCTTGCTAATAGTCGTGTACTGTTTGATATGGGAGCAGAGACGGGTATTGTGGTGATAGATAATGTTTCCTTAGTACAAAATTAAAAAAAGAAAATAATGCTTTCGCGAAAGCGCTCTTGGCAAATAAAAACCATGGAGTAAGCGTAAAGAATAAGCTAAAAAAGAAAAATAATGAAAAAAGTAATTGTAACAGCGAGCCTCTTTTCGGCACTAGTAATGGCGCTTATGGGCTGTGCAGATGATGAAGGAACAGATTTAGGACTTCAAGAAGCAGACCTAAGACTTGCCTTTGAAGACAATTTTAATGGTCCAGAAGGTTCGGGCATTGATACCAATATATGGAACTTTGATATTGGAAATGGAGTGAATGGCTGGGGCAATCAAGAGTCTCAATACTATACAGATAGACCGGAAAATATTTCTTTAGATGGGCAAGGAAATATGGTTATTACTGCCATTAGAGAAAATTTTGAAGGTTTTAATTTCACCTCTGCCCGCATAAATACCAGAGGTAATTTCGACCAACAGTTTGGACGATTTGAAGCCCGCATTCAAATGCCTGGTGGTCGAGGATTATGGCCCGCTTTCTGGATGCTTGGTGCAAATATAGAAGTAGAACCTGATGACGACCCTAATACCGTTATATGGCCTTTCCCCGGTGAGATAGACATCACAGAACAGCGTGGTCAAGAACCGTTTAGAACTTTAGGAAGTTTACACGGTCCGGGATACTCGGCAGGACAGGCCTTGAGTGGTGAAGTCTCTCTAGAGAATAGCAGGTTTGATGAAGAATTTCATATCTATGCTATAGAGTGGTCTCCAGATTTTATAGACTTCTACCTAGATGGAGTGCGTTTTAACCGAATAACGCCGGAAGATGTTCCTGCTGGTGGGGATTGGGTTTTTGATGATGTAGACGCAGATGGGAATGAAGGTACAGGACATCCATTCTTTTTATTACTCAATGTAGCTGTAGAAGGAACCTTTGTAGGTCCTACATCTCCTTCTACCACTTTTCCTCAACAAATGATCGTGGATTATGTAAGAGTATACGAGCTCATTAACGAATAAGGATTTTCTCAATCGAGGTATTGATCAAAACACAAAGTAATGACAGCTATATTTGTACAGATAGAAATGCTGCTCAGTAAAAAATGCCATCTACATATTAAAAAATTAAATGACCGAACCAAAGATATATCTAGGCAATCAATTAGCCTCCTTTAACAAACAACCTATACAGGGCGAACTCGTAAAGATTGATAAAGAATCCTATTATAAGATTAGTAATAGTGACCGGATGAGACCTTTTTTTATGAGTCTCATTAGTCACTCCGATCACTGGATGTTTATTTCTAGTAATGGTGGTCTTTCTGCTGGTAGAAAGAACTCTGATTTTGCCTTATTCCCCTATTATAC
>CAZXMY010000231.1:0-4366 GCA_964641325.1 uncultured Flavobacteriaceae bacterium
TTACTGATTTACAGAGTTATTAATGTAAAAACAATATAAATTCGCTATTTTTTTAGCGACAACTATCTGTGATTCTTACCTTTGTCGAATCAAACATTCCAATATAACTGTTTTTTTATGGAGAATTCAGACGTAGTTACGAAAACGATTTCGCTAAATCCTTACGGAATCAATAACGCTAAAGTTCATTACCAATTAAAGTCACAAGAATTAGACGCGATTTGTATAAAAAATGGAATCGGGAAAAGAGCTTCTAGCGGGGCTTTGGCAATAGACACTGGAGTGTTTACTGGGCGTTCTCCTTTAGATAGATTTATTGTTAAAGATGCAAAAACAAAAGATCTTGTGTGGTGGGGAGATATTAATATTCCTTTTGAGGAAACCGCTTTCGCAAAATTAAAATCTAAAATCACAGACTATCTTTCTAACAAGGAATTATATGTAAGAGATGCCTATGCCTGTGCAGATCCAGAATATAAGTTAAACATTAGAGTGATTAATGAATATCCTTGGAGCAATATGTTTGCACATAATATGTTCCTAAGACCTACAGAAAAAGAGCTAGTAGATTTTGACCCAGAATGGACAATTCTTAACGCTCCAGGATTCTTGGCAGACCCAGAAGTGGACGGAACCCGACAAAGCAATTTTGCAATTTTGAGTTTTACTGAGAAGACCATAATAATAGGAGGGACAGGATATACTGGTGAGATTAAAAAAGGGATTTTTTCTGCGCTTAATTTTATTCTTCCTGTAGAGAAAAACACTTTACCTATGCACTGTAGTGCTAATGTAGGAGATAATGGAGAGACGGCTATTTTCTTTGGATTGTCAGGTACAGGTAAAACAACTTTATCTGCAGACCCAAACCGTAAATTAATTGGAGATGATGAGCACGGCTGGACTCCAGAAAATACCATCTTTAATTTTGAAGGAGGTTGTTATGCTAAAGTTATTAACCTTTCTCAAGAAAATGAACCAGACATTTTTAATGCAATAAAGCCAGGCGCAATTCTAGAGAATGTAATTTTGAACGACAGTGGAGAAGTAGATTTTGAGAATACCAGTATTACTCAAAATACGAGAGTGAGTTATCCAATACATCATATTAAAAATATACAAGAACCTTCACTAGCCACAAACCCTAAGAATATATTTTTTCTAACGGCAGACGCTTTTGGAGTACTGCCTCCTATCTCAAAATTAACACCTGGACAAGCGGCCTATCATTTTATTAGTGGGTACACCGCAAAAGTAGCAGGTACAGAGGCTGGGGTAACCGAACCACAACCTTCTTTTTCAGCTTGTTTTGGAGCACCATTTATGCCCTTACATCCTACAAAATACGCAGAGATGTTAAGTGCCAAAATGCAAGAGACAGGGACAAATGTATGGCTTGTAAATACTGGATGGACTGGTGGTTCCTATGGCACGGGACATCGTATGCCGCTTAAATATACACGCGCTATGATTACAGCTGCCTTGGATGGGTCACTTCCAGACGGGATTGATCATAAAGATTATCATGTGCATTCTGTTTTTGGGTTATTTCAACCTAGAGTAGTGCCGGGCGTGCCGCAAGAGTTATTAAACTCTAGAAAAACATGGAACGATGACGAAGGGTACTATAAAACAGCTAATAAACTTGCCCGTTTCTTCAAAGAAAATTTTAAAAAATTTGAAGGTTCTGCAAGTAAGGAGATTATGGATGGCGCACCTCCAGTAGGATAAGTGACTATTTTATTTCCTTTAGGAACATATAAATCATTCTTATTTTGTAGGCTTTTTGCTTTTTGCATTGCCTAGATAAACGCCGGCAATAATTACAATAGAGGCCACAAATTGCCATACTGTAAAACGCTCTCCGTCAAGAATTCCCCACATCACAGAGATAATCGGCATTAAATAGGTGACCGAAGAAGCAAATACGGGATTGCTAATCTGGACCAAACGATTAAACATCACTTTTGCGGCGGCCGTTCCAATCACGGCTAGAAGCAATATGTATCCTAGAGAAATTTGCACTTCGCGGTTTTCTAAAACCTCTGCAGCAAAGAAACCGGTATTTGCAAGTAATAGAGCCGCCGGTATTATTATAAAAATAAAGTTGCCTGTCGCAATAGCCAACGCACTTACGTTTTGCAAATATTTTTTAATAATGTTTACGTTTATGGCGTATAAGAGCGTGGCAAAAATCACAAGAAAAGCATACCAATAGTTCTGGTCTGGGTTAACTTGAGAACCTATTAAAATAAGAGCCAGTGTTCCAGTAAGCCCTAGTAAAATCCCCCATAACTGCCTTTTGATAAATCGTGCGCCAAAAACAATTAATCCAATGATTAAGGTAAGTAAAGGAACTCCAGAATTTAATATGGCGGCTACAGCACTATCTATTTCGGTTTCTGCATAGGCAAAGAGATATACAGGAATTCCCGTTCCTAAGATTCCTGAAATAAGTACCCATTTCCACGTTTTTCTCTCTATAGTTTTAAGACTTTTCCAACCAATAATAAGCAAGAAAAATGCAGTAAATAAAATTCGTATAGATCCTAATTGCACGGGAGTAAGTCCTACTAAACCTTTCTTTATGAGGATAAATGAACTTCCCCAGATTATGGATAATACGATGAGATAAACCCATTTAAGCGTACTGTTTTGCATAGGCTTTTGTTAAGGTGTAAAGTTCGTGAATTTAGGAGGGAGTTTTCTCTTTTTCAAGTATAAAAAGTATGGAGAATAGGATAGGTGCCTAATTGTAGCTATTAAGAGATAAAAATTTGGCTACTCAGGTTTAGCTTTCGCCTAAGTGTACTTAGAGTGTTACTTACTCCAAGTAATGGTTTCCATCAAGTGCCTTATGTCATTTTTAAGATAAGCGGCAGCAGGAAAAATGCTATCATAATTAGGCTTTGCATTAAAATAAATGCTTCCTGTGATGAAATGTTTTGTACTATCTGTAACATAAAATTGTGACTGAGAAGCTGCATTTCCACTCACGTCATAAAACATACCGAAGACTTTATTCTGGTCGTTTATATACTTTTCTTCTAGGATATTATCTGCTTTGCGTGTGTGCTCATAGGTGAGTTTTTGAGCATCTTGTAGTAGTGAATTTATGTTATTATTTACCGCTCTGTAGGTAAGAAAAAGAGTGCCGTTTAATCTGGGATATTCGATAACGGCATTACAGTTTTCTTGAAAAATAACGTCACCTATTGTATTGTTTTGAAAACTATAAGAGCAAGGACTATGTGTACTGGTGTATGACGGTTTTGGATAGTCTAGGCTAAGTAGTGCTTTGGGTTTAGGTAGCGTGTCTTCTCCACAACTTAATAGGGTGATGCATATAAGGGCAAGGATGTAGATGGGAAGCCTCATTATTGAAGGGTAAATTTTATTTGTTTGATGCGTTTTTTGTCCATCGCTTCTACGGTAAACGAGTAGTGCTCGTAATTTAGTATTTCGTTTTTTCGCGGGAAACCACCAGAAATTTCCAGAACAAAACCGGCAAGGGTTTCTGCCTCTCCTTTTTTTGATTCAAATAAACTGTTGTCTTCTAATTTAATAATGCGATAAAAATCTTTTAAGGAAGTCTTACCGTCAAAAATATAATTCTTGTCATCTATTTTAGAATAGATAATATCTTCATCATCAAACTCATCACTAATATCTCCAACAATTTCTTCTATAATATCCTCTAGAGAAATAAGACCGCTAGTGCCACCATATTCATCTACAACAATCGCGAGATGATTTCTTTGTTCTTTAAACTCGGCGAGAAGATCATCCAGTTTTTTGTTCTCTGGAACAAAATAAGGAGCTCGTAACAAAGTATTCCAGTTAAAGTTAGTCTTGCTAAGATGAGGAAGCAGGTCTTTGCTATACAGTATTCCTGTAATGGTATCTATACTTTCTTCAAAAACGGGAATTCTAGAAAAACCATTTTTTATGACCAGAGGTAAGATGTCTTTAAAAGCGTCCTCCTTGTTTAGGGCAAAAATGTCCATACGAGGTCGCATGGCTTGCTTGGTATCTGTATTGCCAAAAGAGACAATACCTTTTAAAATCTTTTGTTCTTCTGGCGTGGTGTCGTCTTCACTGGCAAGTTCGAGGGCTTGCGATAATTGATCTACATTAAAATTAGATTTCTGATCGCCTAGATGGTTTTGAATCCATAGCGTCACACTTTTCATAGGCGTACTAATAGGCGTAAAGAGAGTGTCTAACACCTTTAAGGGATAAGCCATAAAAGATGCAAACCTTTTGCTATTGCGACTGGCATAAATTTTAGGCAAAATCTCTCCAAAAAGTAATATCAGAAAAGTAATAATAACGACTTCTATTAGAAATCTAAGATCTATACCAA
>CAZXMY010000232.1:0-4349 GCA_964641325.1 uncultured Flavobacteriaceae bacterium
CTTCTGTAGAAGAATTTCTCAGTTCACAAGAAGAACAAGAAATTGTGGGCGCCATACGCGCAGCGGAGCTAGCTACGTCTGGCGAAATACGAGTTCATATAGAACGTAATAAGCAGATTCCCACATTACAGCGTGCTCAAGAGGTTTTCCATTTGCTCAAAATGGATAACACTAAAGAAGAAAACGGTGTACTCATATACATAGCCGTAGAAGACCAAGAGCTAGCCATATGCGGCGATCGTGGTATCAATGCGAAGGTTCCTGCAAATTTTTGGGAAAGCACAAAAGAAAAGATGATCCATCACTTTAGCAAAGGAGAATTTAAAATGGGTATTATAGAAGGTGTGACCTGCGCAGGTGAAAAACTAGGGCAATTCTTCCCTTGGATACATGGTGATGAGAATGAACTCCCTAATGAGATAACAACTTCGTAATGAGCTTTCGCGAAAGCATATATCGTCGTATTGTATGGGTACTTCTCCTGTGTAGTAGCTTGATGAGTTATGGGCAATTTACGATTCCCGAAAAACCTACTAAGGCTAATCCAGACGCCGTTTACGATTATATCAATCTTCTTACTACAAGCCAAAAACAAGCGCTAGAAGAAAAATTAATTAGGTATAGCGATACTACCTCGACCCAAATTGTAATTGCTATAGTTTCTACAACCAAAGGAGAAGATATAGGCCTTTTAGGTGCAAAATGGGGTCAAAAATGGGGCGTTGGCCAAGCCAAAGAAGACAATGGTATTTTTATCACCTTAGCAAAAGACGACCGAGAGGTCGATATTAACACGGGGTATGGTATTGAATATATCCTCTCAGATCGAGATGCCGAACACATTATTAATCGTGTGATGGTTCCTGCCTTTAAAAAAGGTAATTTCTACCAAGGTTTAGATCAAGCTACAGACGTCATTTTTGATGTTCTACAAGGTAATTATGAAGGTGAACGTATAGAATCGCGTCCTATTCCTTATGGGCCTTTGGTATATTTTATCATTGTGTTGATCGTACTCGTACTAACTAGCCGTAACAAAGGTGGTGGCAATGATGGAACGGGGCGACGTATTGGCCAATCTTTACTAGATGTTATTATCCTATCCAATATGGGTCGTGGTGGTTATAGTGGTGGTGGTAGCTGGGGCGGCGGTGGTTCCTATAGTAGTGGCGGTGGTTTTGGCGGCGGCTTTGGAGGTGGTGGCTTTGGAGGAGGCGGTGCATCTGGTAGTTGGTAATGGAAGTTGGTAATGGAAGTTGGTAATGGAAGTTGGATTAAGCTGTGAAAATTATTTTCTTTTACGACACATTAACGACACGATAATAAAACCCTGTCTTTTTTTGACCGGATCCTAAAGCATTTACTATAATCAAGTCTGAAGAATAGCCTAATCCTACCAGATAATTAGCCAGAGTTATCCCTCTTTCTCTAGATTGAATTATATTATCCTCTATGGAACCAACCGATGTATAATGACTATCCAGTTGCAAGCGATATCCTTCTTCTATAAACTTTCTAAAGGTTTGTTCTAAAATTTTCTCATCTCGTTTAGACAAAACGTCTCCTTGTAATAAAACATCTAGTTTTTGAAATGCTACCAAGGCACAATCTATATCCTTCCATTTTAGCTTAGTACTGTTATTTTCAGCGCACCGCACATAACAATGACCAGGTTGGGGGTTTCTGGGTAAATCTGAGATTTTAGATGCATTTTGTTGCACAGAACAACTGGGCAAGGTCAAGGCAACAAAAATGATAACTAATAATTCTTTTTTCATTTTATTCATTTAATAAAAATCAACATAAGATTTTTGGTATCTTCAATTTATGAAAAACTGCATTTTTATTCTTATCCTACTTAGCTTTTTGAACAGCTATGCTCAAGAAATTGTAGGACCCCAACGCCTTGCCTTAGACGATTCTCTATCAATAGCTCTTTTTCAGGTAAACCCAGGAGTTTTTAAAAACAATAGCACTATAATATGGAACAATAAACAGTACTTGTTGCGCAAAGAAGATACTATTTTTACCTTAACGCATAAAGATACTCAGGTAAAATATACTGCATATAATACCGCCTTACCCTTACTTCAGATTGATGCTCCTAACGGCATTGTAAATGAACCCAAAAGAATATCTACAATACATTACGCAGATAGCAGTAAGACATTTACAAGCGATGCAGGTATAGAATTAAGAGGTAGTAGTTCGTTATTTTTTCCTAAAAAAACCTATGACATCAACTTTTACACAGACCCTTCAGGTCAAAAAAATAAAGATGTACAATTGGGAAATTTACGCATGGATGATGATTGGATTTTAGACGGATTGTATAATGAGCCGATACGGCTGCGCTCCCATCTTGCACTTAGTTTGTGGAGGGAAATCTACACTTCTACCTATCTGGATAAGGAATCCAAAGCAAAATCTGGTGCGAGTACTGCATTTTGTGAACTTTTTGTAAACGGCAATTATAAAGGCATCTATCTCATTACGGAACAGGTAGACCGTAAGCTACTTAAACTTGTAAAAGAAGACAGTACAGGGGTGCGCGGTGAACTATTTCAAGGATCTGCTTATCACGGCGCAGTGACTTTTGACAGTATTCCTCCCAAAAAGAATTACCTACGCCGTTGGGGTGGATTTGATATAGAATACCCTTATCCTAACAATAGGCCTTGGGACAATATTTATCCATTTGCAGAAACTGTTGTAAATGGAGATGAGACTGCTTTCGCGAAAGCAATAGAACAACATATCAACTTAGATAACATAATAAATTATTTTCTCTTTGTTAATGCCGTAAGAGCCCCAGATAATTTGGGGAAAAATATATACCTAGCGCGATACGACAGAGCAACGCCCTACTTTTATGTGCCTTGGGATCTTGACGGAACTTTTGGAACCATTTACAGCGGTCAGGAACTGGACATCACAAATGATTTTTTGGATAATGGTCTTCTGAGACGGTTACTGGAAGAAAACCCAAAAAATTTTATTACTCGTTTTAAAGCAAGATGGCTTGAACTGCGCAGTACGGTATTAGCTACAGATACATTAGTACAGTGGCAAACGCAACAGTACCGTGAGATGATTAAAAATGGCGCCTACCAGCGTGAGACTTTGGCTTGGAATACTATAGATTTTAGCCAGACACGATTGGACTATATGACCCATTGGACTACAAAAAGACTACAATTTTTAGATAGTTATATAGAAAAAATAACTCCTATAACTGATTAATTACAGCAAGATAATCTTCTCTGTTTTTTACAAAATCTAATTCTGAAATATCAATCACTTTTACATTAAGATGATGCTGACTTTTTACAAACTCAAGATAGCCTTGATTTATTTTTTCTAAATATTCTCTCTTAATACTCTTCTCATAATCCCTACCTCGTTTTTTAATATTTTCTAGTAAACGTTCTGTATTTTGATAGAGATATACATATAAATCCGGTTGTGGCATATCTCTATACATCATCTCGTGCAACCTTTTGTACAATGTAAACTCCTCGTCTTGTAAGGTCACCTGAGCAAAAATGAGTGATTTATAACGATCATAATCTGCAATCATAAAATCTTTAAAAAGATCATATTGTCCTATATCATCTAATAACTGCTGGTATCTGTCTGCAAGAAAAGACATCTCTAATGGAAACGCATATCGCCCAGGCTCCTCATAAAACTTTGGTAAAAAAGGATTGTCTTTAAAACGTTCCAATACCAGTTTTGCATTAAACTCATGAGCAATAAGTTCTGCTAGACTAGTTTTTCCTGCACCTATATTTCCTTCTATTGCGATATAGTTGTACCGCTGAAGCGCTATAGCATCCTTAGGTTTTTTTAACCATTTAGGCTGTTTGGTTAACACACTCTTATCTTCGCAAACCTCTAAAGCCATCTCTACAGTCTGCTTTGTAGAAGGAATTATAACATTAGCCGCTATATCTGCCAGCGGTTGTAGGACAAACTTACGTTCTAACATCAAACGATGAGGTACGCATAATTTTTCTGTATCAACAGTAGCATCGTTATAAAGCAATATATCTATGTCGATTGTGCGAGACACATACGTATCTCCTTTGCGTTCTCTACCTAACTTCTTTTCTATACTATGAATTTGTTCAAGAAGTTTTGTAGGCGATAGTTTAGTTTCAATCTTAACCGCACAGTTATGAAAATCCGGCCCCTCAAAACCCACGGCAGAACTCATATACACGGGAGATATCTTAATCACCGGACCTACCGTATTAAACAATTCTTGCACAGCAGTATTAAGATACTCGTAGGTATTGCCTAAATTACTTCCTAAGGATAAAAAAACAGTATTCAAAACGCTCAAA
>CAZXMY010000233.1:0-4337 GCA_964641325.1 uncultured Flavobacteriaceae bacterium
CACTCAAAAATAAAAACATCGGTATTCTTATCACAGACCATAACGTACAGGAAACTCTGGCCATCACAGATCGCACCTATCTTATGTTTGAAGGAAGCATTCTCAAGCATGGAGTACCGGAAGAACTTGCGGCAGATGAGATGGTACGCAAAGTATACCTAGGACAGAACTTTGAATTGCGTAAGAAGAAATTGTTTTAACACTATGAATCCTTTGAGATACAAATTGTTTCTTACACTATTTTTAGTGTGCAATTTGTCCTATACACAGGAAAATATAGAAGGACGTAGTAATAGTTTGGACGAGTTTAACCGACTCTTCACTTATGAATCAATATCAATTTCGAATAACCAACTTTCTTTATTTATATCAGAAAATTTTGAAATTAAACTAAACTCTATTGCAGACTTGTATTTCAATTATGGAATGGGTAGACAACACTACAATTTTTCGTCTGAACAAATTTCCCAAATGGAAATAAGAATCAAGCAAATTGCATTAGGTCATTATTTGGAAGGCAATCCCGTTATTATAGAATCTGTAGGTGGAGCTTCAGGATGCCCTGACAAATGGATATATACTGATAGTTATTCAAACGCTAAGGTCACTAAACTTCTTTTTTGTTTTACCTGTACAGAAAATAGAAAATACTATTATGACTTGATATCTATATTTAATAGTAAAACGAAAGAACTAATCGAAAAAAATCAATTCCTAGCAAAATACTAGGCAAACTAATGATACTCAAAGAACTCCAATCTAGAAGCAATAATATATGCGAATTATGCACAAGCACTGACAATCTAGGCGCTCACTTGGTCGTACCAAAAATGCAAGAAGCCTTAGAAAACGTTGTCTATATCTGTACGACCTGCACCTCTCAAATAAAAGAACCTGAAACCGCAAACCCCAACCACTGGCGTTGTCTTAATGACAGTATGTGGTCTACAGAACCCGCAGTGCAAGTACTCGCCTGGCGTATGCTCAACCATCTCAAAAAAGAAGGCTGGCCGCAAGACCTTTTAGATATGATGTATCTAGAGGATACGACCCTATCTTGGGCAAAGTCCGGATATCAAGACCTCGCTACCGCCATTAAACATAGAGACAGTAACGGTGCGCAACTCAAAAATGGAGATGATGTAGTTCTGATAAAAGATCTTGATGTTAAAGGAGCCAACTTTACCGCAAAAAGAGGCACAGCTGTAAAACGTATTTCTTTAGTACATGACAATGCAGACCATATAGAAGGTAAAGTAGATGGACAGCATATTGTCATACTTACCAAGTATGTCAAAAAGCAGTAAACAAAGGCGTAAATAGATATTTATGTATCTTTGCAAGCCTTCCTAAAGTTGTACGACTTATGGTATAATTTTAGCTAGTAAAAAACCTATGAAAACAGATTTAGAAAAGCAATTGGAAGAAATACAAGCAATGGGTGATGACCATATTGGTTCTAGCGCAATTACGCCTTTACGTGATGATGCCTTTGAACTTAGCGATATAGAAAAAATTGCAAGTATCAAAAAAGATGTCACGCATATTCTAGAGACCTTAGGTCTGGATATGACAGATGATAGTCTTAAAGGAACTCCGACACGTGTGGCAAAAATGTTTGTAAATGAAATTTTTGGTGGTCTTCATCCAGATCGAAAGCCTAAAGCAAGCACTTTTGATAATAACTATAAGTATGGAGAAATGCTTGTAGAAAAAAATATAGTAGTCTACTCCACTTGTGAGCATCACTTGCTACCTATCGTAGGACGGGCTCATGTGGCTTATATTTCTAACGGTACGGTTGTAGGACTCTCTAAAATGAATCGTATTGTAGATTATTATGCAAAACGTCCTCAAGTACAAGAAAGGCTAACTATGCAAATTGTTCAAGAATTACAAAAAGCCTTAGGTACTCAAGATGTTGCTTGCGTGATTGATGCAAAACATCTATGTGTAAATAGTAGAGGTATTAGAGATATAGAAAGTAGTACCGTCACTAGCGAATTTGGAGGTAAGTTTAAAGAACAAGCGACACGCCGAGAATTTTTAGACTATATAAAACTAGAAACCGAGTTTTAATAATCATAAAATAGTTTTAAAAAAGGCGACCACTGGTCGCCTTTTTTGAGTATTCATCAGAAGTAAACTATCTTCGTTTTAAATAAAAGACAATACCATCCTAATGGCACTTTATAACAATCAAGACTTAAAAATATACAACTCCTTAACAGGTAAGAAAGAAAGCTTTATTCCTTTATTAGAAGGGCATATAGGAATGTATGTGTGTGGTCCTACCGTATATAGCAATGTACATTTGGGCAATGTGCGTACCTTTATGAGTTTTGATATGATATTTCGATATCTCAAGCATTTGGGATACAAAGTGAGATATGTGCGTAACATAACAGATGCAGGTCATTTAACAGATGATGGAGATCAAGGCGAAGATAAGATTGCTAAAAAAGCCCGTCTTGAAAAAATAGAACCTATGGAGGTTGTACAGCAATACACTGTAGACTTTCACAATATTCTCAATGCCTTTAATTTCTTGCCTCCTAGTATTGAGCCTACGGCAACAGGACATATTATTGAGCAAATAGAAATCATTAAGAAAATTCTGGATAATGGTTACGCTTACGCGAAAAATGGCTCTGTGTACTTTGATGTCGTAAAATTTAATACAGACCACGAATACGGCAAACTCTCTGGCCGAAAGCTAGAAGATATGATCGCCAACACGCGCGCTTTAAACGCACAAGATGAGAAGACCAATGCGCAAGACTTTGCCCTGTGGAAAAAAGCGGGACCCGAACATATTATGCGCTGGCCAAGTCCTTGGGGCGATGGTTTCCCAGGTTGGCACCTAGAATGTACTGCAATGAGTACCAAATACCTAGGAGAGCAATTTGACATACACGGTGGCGGTATGGATTTAAAATTCCCTCATCACGAGTGTGAGATAGCACAAAACGAAGCCGCTATAGGTTGCGAACCTGTACGTTATTGGATGCACGCAAATATGCTCACGCTTAATGGTCAGAAAATGGCCAAAAGTACAGGTAACAGCATTAACCCAGGCGAGTTGTTTACTGGAGATAGCGAGCACCTAAGTAAAGGATTTTCACCAAGTGCTGTGCGTTTCTTTATCCTTCAGGCAAATTATAGAAGTATTTTAGACTTTAGCAATGACGCATTGTTGGCGAGTGAAAAAGGGTTTAACCGTCTTATGGAAGCTCTTAAAATTGTGAACACCTTACCTATTTCTAACGAGAGTAGTATAGATGTTTCCGCTTGGAGACAATCGTGTTATGATGCCATGAATGATGACTTTAATAGCCCCATTCTAATCGCACAACTTTTTGAAGCTGTAAAATATATTCATCTTATTATTGACGAAAAAGAAACAGTTACGCAAGAGGATTTGACACTGCTTAAAAACACGCTGCACGGTTTTGTATATGATGTATTAGGTCTTGAAGATGGAGACGGGTTCGCGAAAGCAGACGATTCCAAACTTTCTGGCGCTGTAGAATTACTCATCAAGCTGCGCAAGCAAGCTCGCGAAAATAAGGACTTTGCTACCAGTGACAAGATACGTGATGAGTTACTAGATCTAGGCATCCAACTTAAAGACGGTCGAGAAGGCACCACCTTTTCTTTAAACTAATGGCAAGCCTTAAGAAAATAGCACTGGCTCCTTTTCTAGGATTAATCTGGTTTTATCAAAAATTTATTTCCTCTTGGACACCTTCTAGTTGCAGATATAGCCCAACCTGTTCGCATTATACAAAGGAAGCTTTGGAAACACACGGTCTACTAAAAGGCGGAAAACTTTCAATAAAACGTATTTTCTCCTGTCATCCCTGGGGCGGACAAGGATATGATCCTGTGCCACCCAAAAAATAGTTAAGCCGTTCGTTCAAGCCTGAGGACTTTAGTATCTTTAGCCAACCAATAAATAATCTTGCATTTATGCTACCACTTAAGTTTACATGGAATCCCGTTTCTGGATTGGATCTAGGGTTTCTTACGATTCATTTTTATAGCTTGATGTTTGTAGTTGCCTTTACCTTAGGATACTATTTAATGAAGAAAATGTATGCGAGAGATGGTGTACCCCAAGAGAAATTGGACAGCCTGTTTATGTATGCAGTGGTTTCTATTTTATTAGGAGCTCGTTTAGGTCACGTAATTTTTTATCAGCCCGAACTATTTAAGGACGATTTCTTCTCAGTTTTTCTTCCCTTTAGGTTTGTACCGGAGTTTGAGTTTACCGGTTTTAGAGGATTAGCGAGTCACGGTGCTGCCATAGTTACTATTGCCGGTATGTATATCTA
>CAZXMY010000234.1:0-4317 GCA_964641325.1 uncultured Flavobacteriaceae bacterium
ATATATATATATTGGTGATCCTGGTGGCCTTACTGTATTATGGAAGAAGTTCTTGGAGGTATTGGATAATACCTTTTTTGCCATTCGTAGCACTGTCCATACTCACTATCTGCTATGTATTGTATATAGAAGCAGACAGCTCATTTATTATAGACTTTATAGACGATAATTCCTTTGATTTTGGGCAATACAGCCAGATAAAATTACTGCTCCCTATAGCTTTTATAATTTCTTTTTTCTTCTGGACTATAGGATCTTTTTTAAAGGAATCTGCTGCTGTTAGTATGGCGCTACGACCTACATATATTCTTGTATTAGTTTTTGCCTTAGTGGCGCTCTTATTTGTAGTAGTAGTTCCTGGTAAGAACGGACGAGAATGGTATATTTTTGCTATTCCTTTTGCGATAATGGCTACTAGCTTTTTTGAAAACGCTTCCAGCAAATGGATTGCAGAAGTACTACTGTGGATAATTATATTACTTCCCTTTGCCCATTATTTCTTATGAAGCGTCTTGATCTGAAGCATATAGAAATTCAGCTCAAGAAGCGATTGGAATACCCCTATTTTTGGAACCGTAAGCAAAACAATGCTTGGGACAATGCGACTAAGTTTATCTACAAAACGGCAGATTGGGAGACCTTCGTTATAGCGATGAATACCGCTTGGAAGGAAGGCAGTTTTGATAAAAACAATTTTTCTCATTATGCCATGAATAGATGGTATAATTTCTGGAGTGCTCAAGCAGCAGAGCAGATTTTTACAGATTTAGCTGGAGTAGCACCTAATCCTAGACCGTTAGAAGATCACTACGATTTTAGATGGCTAGGAGAACGTTTTGACCTTAAAACAAGTGTGTTTCCTAAAGGATATGGAAAGGATTTTGCTTTCGCGAAAGCAAACCCCACAAGCCTCATCCACTGGTTTTATAAAAATCAAAGTATCGAGCAGCGACATCACCTTAAAAACCGTATGTTTATCGTTTGCTATGATCAAAATGGAGATCATTACAAACTCAAAGCCGAAATTGAAATGCTTAAAAATGCGATACATAGTTATATGATGGAAAGAACACCAGCAGATACTATTTCGCTTGATTTGGGTGAAGAACAAGAAACGCTGGCAGATATTATTTGGGTAGAAAGATGAATTATATAGGCTCAAAACACAAACTCTCTTCTTTTATACAATCCACTGTTCAAGGGGTTTGTGGAACCGACTTATCTCAGAAAATTTTCTGTGATCTCTTTGCAGGAACGGGCATTGTAGGCCGCGTTTTTAAAACGCAAATACATCAAGTTATAGCCAATGATTTAGAATATTATAGTTATGTCCTTAATCGCAATTATATAGGGAATCATACCTCTATTAAAATCGAGCCGTTACTTGAAGACCTCAACAATATTTCGGGTAAGACAGGCTTTATTTCTAAACAATATGGCGAATCGGGTACGGCTGACAGACTCTATTTTACCCAAGAAAACGCTCAAAAAATAGACGCCATACGACAACAAATAGAAGTCTGGAAAACCCAACAGGAGATTACAGAAGATCAGTATTTTTTCTTGCTTGCCTCTCTAATAGAAAGTGCAGATAAAGTGGCAAATACAGCTTCTGTATATGGAGCGTATTTAAAACATATTAAGAAAACAGCAGCTAAAACTTTAGAAATTATTCCAGCTAGTTTTGACATTACGACAAATGCACATCGTGTGTATCAGGAAGACAGTAATACCCTCATCCATAAAATCCAAGGAGACATACTGTATCTGGATCCTCCGTACAATTCGAGACAATATGGAGCAAACTATCACTTGCTAAATACTATTGCAAAATATGATACCTTTGCACCGCAAGGAAAAACAGGCTTAAGGCCTTATAATAAAAGTGCCTACAGCAGTAAAATAGAAGTAGTAGAAGCCTTTAAAGAGTTGATTAAAAACGCACAATTTAAATATGTGTTTTTAAGCTATAATAATGAAGGTTTGATGCCACCCGATGTCGTAAAAGACATTATGAGCACCTATGGAAAGTATGATCTTGCAACAACGAGTTATCAACGCTTTAAGGCAGATAAAACCGATAAGCGCAATCATAAAGCAACGAGCACTACAGAATATTTACATATACTAGAAAAGTAAAAACCATGTTTACAGAAAAAGCAAACGCTATATTTCAAAATGTAATAAAACAATATCATCGTATTAATACGGTAGATCAGCCGTTTGAGAATATATATGATAAAAATGAAGACCTGTTAGGACATCTTTTATACAGAAAATGCTGGATAGATACCGTGCAATGGCATTATGAAGATATTATTCGCGATCCTCAGATAGACCCAGTTGCTGCCCTTACGCTCAAACGCCAGATAGATGCTTCTAATCAAGATCGTACAGATATGGTAGAGTATATAGATAGTTATTTTCTGGACACCTATAAGGAAGTATCTGTAAAAGACAATGCGACTATTAATACAGAAAGTCCGGCTTGGGGAGTAGATAGATTGTCTATTCTCGCCCTTAAGGTGTATCATATGGAAGAAGAGGCGACGCGTGAAGATGCTTCTCAAGATCACCGCGATGCGTGCCAGAAAAAATTGGATATTTTAATGGAGCAACGTGTAGATTTATCTACAGCAATAGATACGCTTTTAGATGACATTTCTAAAGGAGACAAGTACATGAAAGTCTATAAACAGATGAAAATGTACAATGACGACGAATTGAATCCGGTATTACGAAATATTAAAAAGTAATGTCACCCTGAGCCTGTCGAAGGGTGCGCTTAAACGATGGGCTTCGACAAGCTCAGCCTGACAATGAAAT
Organism: uncultured Flavobacteriaceae bacterium; assembly: GCA_964641325.1. GTDB lineage: Bacteria > Bacteroidota > Bacteroidia > Flavobacteriales > Flavobacteriaceae > Dokdonia. Next base: position 2,827 of record CAZXMY010000234.1, read on the forward strand.
CATCCAAACACATTCTCATTATACGATTATCTGCAATGGGAGATGTAGCGATGGTGGTTCCTGTGGTTTATGCTTTCGCGAAAGCTAACCCAGACACAAAAATCACCTTTCTATCTAAAGCCTTTTTTCGTCCCATACTAGAAACAATTCCCAATGTACATTTTGTAGCTGCCGAAACTGAAGGCAAGCACAAAGGCATATTAGGTTTATGGCGATTATCCCGAGAATTAAAAGTTTTAGGAATAACTCATGTGGCAGATGTGCACGACGTATTACGCTCTAAAATACTCCGCAAGTTCTTGGGACTTCCCAATGTGGTTATAGACAAAGGCCGCGCCGAAAAGAAAGCACTTACAAGTGCTAAAAACAAAGATTTTAAACCTTTAAAAACAACTATACAACGCTACACAGAGGTTATACAGGGCATAGGAGGAAATACTTTTGAGCCTATAGCTATAGCCAAACTTCATAGTAATGAGGCTGTTTTAGATTTTACAGGATCTGATACCAAAAAATGGATAGGCATTGCCCCATTTGCCGCACATCAAGGCAAGCAATATCCCTTAGATTTAATGCGTGAAGTAATTTTGGCGCTAGACCAAGAAGTGAATGTTCGCTTGTTTTTATTTGGAGCACCTCAAGAAACGGAGCCCTTAGAAGCACTGTCTAAGGATTGTGATTCTTGCAGTATTGTGGCAGGTAATCTAAATTTTAAAGACCAGATTAATCTTATCGCCCAGTTAGATAGTATGCTCTCTATGGACAGTGGCAACGGACATCTCGCTGCAATGTTTGGAATTCCTACGGTAACGCTTTGGGGTGTAACACACCCTTATGCAGGCTTTGCTCCTTTTGGACAAGAAGAACATTGCATACTTTCTAATCGAGAGCACTATCCTTTAATACCTACCTCTGTATATGGTAATAAAGTGCCAGAAGGATATGAAGATGTGATGCGGAGTATTGCTCCAGAAGAGGTGGTGAGAAAAATTGAAAAGATTTTATCGAATACTAAGAATTTAATCAACCAAACTGCTAAGCAAATATTGCTGAATAAACCAAATTATAAAAGAAATTTAGAGTTTTTAGATTCAAAGTATGATGGAAGATTTTCTAACTTATTGGCAGAATTAAATAATGACATTAATGTTTTGTCTCTTTTTTCAGAAATGGAGTTTGGTTATTTACTACATCAACTTTTTTCAGAAGTTATTTATGAACCTAAAATAAAGGGTAAATTACCTGATTGGTTGGTGACATCTGCAGGACAAAAAATCATATTTGAAGTAAAAAAAATTAACCCAAATGAAAGCGAATTAGAGAAGAGAATAGGGCAATTTAAAAAAGGAAATTATAAAGGAGTTGAAAAAAATTCATTTGAAACGTCATTGACTAATTTTCTACCACAAATATCAAAAATCTCCAATAAGGAAAGTGCCTACAGGGAATTAATAACACAACATAACTATAAGTTGATTATCTGTATTGATG
>CAZXMY010000235.1:0-4306 GCA_964641325.1 uncultured Flavobacteriaceae bacterium
ACCACGTAGCCTTTCGGTTTTTGAAGGATGCATTTGAAGCAGAAGAAGCGATGCACGAAGGCTTTATCAATGCCTTCTTAAAATTGCATCAATTTACAGGTGAAGTCACCTTTGGAGCTTGGCTTAAACGTATTGTGATAAATAAAAGTCTCGATAGGATAAAGGCCAGAAAATCAACACTTATTCCGCTTAATGAGGAGATTATAGGCAAAGTAGATGAGGATACCGAAAACTGGAATGTAAACGACAGTGTAACGGTAGACCATATTAAAAATGAAATCGCTGAACTTCCGGAGAAGTATCGCTATCCTTTACTGCTATTCTTAATAGAAGGATACGATCATCAGGAAATATCAGAGATATTAGATATAACAGCAGTAGCTTCCCGAACCTTGGTGCATCGAGCTAAAAAGAAGTTACAAGAACAATTAAAAACGTTGCATAATGGCACAGGATCTTAGAAAGTTACTTAAGGATAGTCCAGAAGAAGATTTACAACTTAGAGATGGACATGAATCCCGTTTTAAAGATAGGCTAGCCCAGGCATTACCCAAGCAGGAAGAAAGTATAACCTCTAGCGGTAATTCTGGTTCTGGACTCAACTTCTTTCTCAAAGTAGCAGCTGTACTTATTGTAGCTGGTGGGATTGTATGGTTTACAGTATCTAAGATAGGAGATAAGCCTAGTGCAGAGGTTGTTTCTGTAGACGAGATAGTACCACTAGAAAAAGAACGTACGGTACAATTAAGTGATTTGTCACCACAATTTAAAAAAGTAGAAGACTATTATCTGGCGAGTATTCATGTAGAATTAGCACGATTAGAAATAACAGATGATAACAAAGAACTTGTAGATTCTTTTTTAAAACAACTAGCTGCATTAGATGCGGAGTATGAGCGATTAAATAAGGAAATTACCCAAAGCGGTATAAGCGAAGAGATGGTAAATGCAATGGTAGAAAACTTAAAACTTAGACTAGAGTTACTTTCTAAATTAAAACAAAAACTAAAGGAATTAAAAGCATCTCAGGATGCCGAAATGACTGTTTAAAATTTTTAATAAAAAATGAAAATTAATAGAACAAATTGGCTTTTAGCACTCACTTTTATGGTGATTTCTACTGCCGTTTTTGCCCAGGCAAAAAAAGAAAAATTAAATGAACGCTTTAACGTTAATAAAGACGTAGAGATTGAGGTAGATACCCGTTATGCAGATGTGATTTTTGAAACTTGGGGTAAAGATGAAGTACTTGTAGAAGCCTATATAGAGGGTAAAAATGTGGGGGATGCTCTGGAAGATTGGGATTTATCTGTAAGTGGTAATAGTAGTAACATACGTATCTCAAGTGCAAGTGGTTATGGAGATGCACAGGTGATTGTACTTGACGATTTAGAAGATTTAGAATTGGATTTAGGTCCTATAGTAGGAGGCGCTCTTGGTATTGTAGAACCTGTAATGGAAGGAGTAGTAGGACCTCTTTTAGAGAGTATAACTGGAACTCCTTTACCCAATGAATTTTATGATGGAATAGGACAAGTAAGATTCGATCATGAAGCCTATGAGCGAGAAGGAAAGGCCTACTTAAAACGTTATGAAAAAGAAATCGAAAATCAGTTTGGACCCGATTTTGACAGCGCTATGGATACTTGGGAAAAAGAAAATGAAGGCCATTGGAATCTGGGTAATCTAGGTGGTGCATTGAGTGGTCTCAAAGACATCCCGCAGTGGCCTTTTGGAAATACTCGTAATATGAATTTTAATGATAACGAGTATCGTAAGGATAAGCAACGATATGTAGATAAGCTTAATAAAAAATACGGTACAGATGTCACTGTACGAGAGACAGATCGTTGGTTAGAAGATATGGAAGATTGGGGAGATAGTTTTGAAGAAGATATGGAAGCTTGGGGTGATGATTTTGAAATTAAGATGGAAGGTTTTGGTGAAGCTATGGAAGCTTGGGGCGAAAATTTTGGAAAGTCCATGGAAAAAGCTTTTGACGATTGGGGAGAAGACTTTGGAAAGTCTATGGAAGCTTGGGGAGAAGAGTTTGGCGAAAAAATGGAAAAATGGGCAGAACAGCACGACGGTGAATGGGAGAAAACCACTACTAAGGACGAGAATGGGAATAGTAGTACTCACATTCGGATGAATGTAGATACTAGTAAGAAGCGCTCATCTAATAGAGATGTAAAACGCGTGATCAAGATAAAAATGCCCAAAAAGGCGGAGCTAGATTTAAATATACGCTATGGCAAAGTAAAAATGGCAAGTGCTTTTAATACACAAGCTAAGATTACGCACGGTAGTCTTGTAGCGGCAAGCGTCGATGGAGAAGATACCTCCATCGATGTTTCTTACAGTCCAATAAGTGTAGCCACTTGGAATGGTGGCGCACTCACTGCAAGTCATGTAAACGAATGTACCATTGCAAATGCAAAGAATATTGCCATCACCTCAAATGCAAGTAATGTGGTGATTAATAGATTAAACGGTTCTGGAATGATTGCTGGTTCTTTTGGTCAATTATCTATTCCACAAGTGAGTGATGATTTTGGTTCCTTGACTTTAATTTTAGAAAATAGTGATTTGGTCATGAATTTACCAGAAGGCGCATTTGGTTTCACTTATAACGGAGAAAAAAATGAAGTTTTAATCCCTATAGGATTAGAGACTAATACACTTCAAAACGGAAAGATTGAAATGATAAGTGGCTATCATAAATCACCTGGAACAGCTAATCATATTAGTATTACAGCAAAGTACAGTGATGTCGTTTTAAAATAGATTGCGGGTATTTTAGTATACCAGTATTTTGGTATATTAGAGTATGCATACTGACTTCAAACAAATATTAAGTTCGCTTACGCGAAAATTTACTCCTATTATCAATCCTTCTTATCAAAGAAAGGATTTTGTTGCTTTAGACCTTTCCTCTTCCAACGAGCAACTAGACGTAAACATTCTTCAAGATCCAGAAGTACATCATCAGCATATTAAAGATTTTTTAAAAGTGCGTAAAGCTAAAGTAGCATACGGTGGCTATCTCGAGCAGCGCAAACTTTACGACAGATCCGATTATTTTCAGGCCGCAAAACCAGAAGATAAGAGGAATATTCATTTAGGTATCGATTTGTGGTGTGATGCGGGTACTGAGGTATTGAGTCCTTTAGATGGTGTGATGCACAGTTTTCAGGAGAATACCCATTTTGGTGATTATGGTCCAACACTAATTATACAGCATACTATCGCAAATCATACATTCTATACCTTGTATGGACATCTAAGTAAAGCATCGTTAGAAGGCAAAACCGTAGGTCAGTATATACGCGCAGGAGAAACCATAGCTTGGCTAGGAACTCCAGCGGTTAACGGAACCTATGCGCCTCATGTCCATTTTCAAGTTATAAGAGATATGCAAGGTATGAAAGGAGACTTTCCCGGCGTAGCCTCACAATCACAAATAGAATTTTATAAAGAGAATTGTCCCGACCCTAATCTACTCTTAAAAATTGAGACGTCATCCTGAACTTGTTTCAGGATCTCACAAGGAGCTCAGCACCTATTTTTCTAAGATAATTACAATACAAACTTCTCGATAGCCAGAGCAACTGCATTTTCTTTATTCGTAAACGGACTCACATAATCCGCAAGAACCTTGAGATTATCTGTTGCATTGTCTATAGCAACTCCCAATCCAGCTTGCTTTATCAACGCATCGTCATTATGGTTATCTCCAAAAGCCATAACCGCCTCTATTCCAAAATTATACTCTTTTTCTAACAACAGTTTGAGTGCTTTAGCTTTGTCTATATTTTTAGGTGTAATCTCCAGATAGGTGTCTTTTGACCTGTAAAGATGCACTTGGGATTCAAAATTCTTTAAAATTTCCAATAGTGAATCCAACTCCTTTTTATCTCCCATACACATCACTTTATGGATACCTCTTTGCTCGCTGGCAAGTAAGTGTACAATTTTGTGAGGAGATTCTAGGATAGGTGTCACCCGTGTATTGTTCATTTCTCTCAAGGTCCAATAATCTTCTTGGGCCGTGTACCACTCGTCATCTGCATAAATGCTCAAATTGTAATGGTTTTGAATTTGATGTGCGATCACCGTTTCCAGTATGGATACATCAAAAGTATTGGATTGTAGTACGGCTCCATTACTTCCTAGGATGAGTCCACCATTATAGGCAATCAATGGGTTCCCTATAATATCGAGGCCTTCCTGTATATAGGTTAGGGCACTAGGCATTCTTGAAGAAGCAAGTATGGTGGGTAGTTTTGCTTTCGCGAAAGCAAAA
>CAZXMY010000236.1:0-4211 GCA_964641325.1 uncultured Flavobacteriaceae bacterium
GCACAATGGATTGGACAATGGGCTTGGGTAATTGCTCCTTGGTTTTGGGTGTTCTTATATGATCCAGAATGGTTTCCTAATGGCGCTGGTGCTGGGGTACGTGAATTATCTATATGGGTGGCAATCCCCTGTACGATTTTTGCAATAATTCCCGCGATTTTTATGAAAAGTACTTCAACCAAAGAACGTACAGATTTTTTACCTGTTACTTTTAAATATGTTTTAAAGAGTATTAAGAAAATTTTTTTAGATGCATTTGCGGCCTTTAAAATTCCGCAGTTTAGAAAAATTGCGATGGCGACTTTCTTAGTGTTTAATTCTTTTAACGTGATTGCAGCTTTCACCCCACTTATTATATGGCATCATATGTTTAATAGTGATACGGCGGCGGCCGGCATCTGGCCGTCTATGCACGGTTCTGTAGGAGCACTTGCAACTGCCTTTCTCGTAATACCTTTGGTCACTATTATGGCTAATAAACTAGGGAAGAAAAAAACCTTTATGATTTCTCAAGCAATTTCTCTTATAGGCTATATTTTATTCTGGTTCTTGTTTGTTCCTGAAAAACCGTATTTATTTTTATTTGCTTTACCGTTTCACTCTTTTGGTATAGGTGGTTTATTTACCATTATGATGTCTATGACGGCAGATGTTTGTGATGTAGATGAACTCCAGACAGGTAAACGCAGAGAAGGTGTTTTAGGTGCAGTGTACTGGTGGATGGTAAAAATGGGATTTGGTATTGCCGCATTAATGGGTGGATTAATTCTTGCTTTTGTAGGTTTTGATGCAGACCATGTGACTACATCTGCGGTAACTGGAATCCGATCTTTTTATACCTTCTTGCCTATTGTTGGGGTACTACTTGCCATGTACATTATGAGCAGTTATGATCTTACAGAAGAGCGTGCCAATAAAGTTCGAGAAGAACTTAATAAACGTAATAAAGAGAAAAAAGCACTTCAATAAAAAGCAAGTATGTCATACAGAGGCGAACACAATTATTTAGAAAGAAATCAAGATTTCACAACCTTTAGTGGCTTAGACTTTTCAGCAACACACCAGGAAGCGTTAAAAAAATTATGGCGAGAAACATTAGAGCGAGGGATGTCGGGATTATGTTTTAGTATGTATGAGGACGGCCAAGAACCTGGTGATCATATTACAGAAGAACAAGTAGAACGCCGGATAAAAATCATAAAGCCATATACAAAATGGGTTCGTTCATTCTCATGTATTGAAGGTAATGAGCATGTCCCGCGCATAGCAAAGAAACACGGTCTAAAAACGATGGTAGGTGCTTGGCTAGGTGATGATCTAGACAAAAACGAAGATGAGATAGAAGCACTTATCGCCTTGGCAAAAGAAGGCTGTGTAGATATAGCGGCTGTAGGGAATGAAGTGATGTATCGAGGCGATCTTACAGAAGAACAATTACTAGAGTATATATACCTAGTGAAAGAAGCATTGCCCGATACGACCGTAGGATATGTAGACGCCTATTATGAGTTCTCTATAAAACCAAAAATTACAGAAGCCTGTGATGTAATCCTCTCTAACTGTTATCCTTTTTGGGAAGGTTGCGATCTTGAGAATTCCCTTACTCATATGCAGCAGATGTTTGGACAGGCCTCACATGCTGCCAACGGTAAAAAAGTAATCATAACAGAAACTGGATGGCCTAGCAAAGGAACGAATCTTAAAGGAGCTTTTCCATCTGAAGAGGCTGCGATGAAATACTTTATCAATGCGCAGCTATGGAGTAAAAAAGAAGGAATTGATCTCTTTTATTTCTCCTCCTTTGATGAATCTTGGAAGGTTGGACCAGAAGGCGATGTAGGGGCTTATTGGGGTCTTTGGGACAAAAATGAAAAACTTAAGTTTTAGAATCCCAAGTTTAATAAGCTTTTTGATAATCCTTCACTCCTGCTTCAATGCGCACTTTTAGATCATTTTTTTCTGGTGGAATTGCACAAGAATATCCTGTTGTATAGGCGCAATAAGGATTGTAAGCTTTATTAAAATCTATCCATACTGTATTCTCTTTGGTAATATCGGTTATTAAAAGGTCTACATAGCGTCCGCCGCCATATGAACCATCACCACTAGTGTAATCCGTAAACCCTAACAGCAAATGATCTTTATATTTGTGATTAGGCTTTGCAACAAACATCGGATTTTGAAAAATTGTGAGTTCCTGCTCCTTCCCATCAATTTCAAAAAACACTTTCCCATACGTATTATATACTCTTGGCACTCCTGTAGAGGTTGCCATATCTACTGGAATTGGAGATTTAGCAGGCTCAAAAGTAGCCCTTACTCGAAATTCTTGATTAATTGGCCAAAATTTCAATCCCTTAAACGTACGCAACTGCTTTTTTGAAAGTATCGTACTATCCGGATTAGCGTATGTAGCATTAAGTTGCTCTTGATATAACTTTGCTTGAGCACGGTGCTCTCCTAATGGTTGTGAATCTTGTGTATTCGCTTTCGCGAAAGCGTTATCAAGTAAACTTTGAGCAACTAAAGTTGTAGAAACGATTAAAAATAATAAAACTAGTCCTTTCATATTTTTAAGCTTAGAGTTACAAGTTTAAAATAATTTAACTAGTTTTATCACTTAATTAAGAAAAAATGAGATCAGTCATCTTTTATACAACCCAACAACTTTGTGTGTCTAGCACAGATCGGGCTACGTATGATCGTTGACTATTCTATTATAAATAGTAACTATACAAAAAGTCCGACCATTACGTCGGACTTTTTATTTTAAAGGCAGGACGTAGTGTAACCTAACTATCTAAATATTCATTATATGAAAACAGTACTACGCAATTATATAAAAACCTTTAAAGGGTTATCACCAGAAGTGTGGTGGTTATCACTAATCACCTTTGTTAATAGATTCGGGGCGATGGTGATTCCTTTTTTGTCACTATACCTAAAGGAAGACCTAGAGTTTTCTAAGCCTATGATAGGTTGGGTAATGACGGCCTATGGTTTTGGTTCATAGGCAGGCTCTTGGCTTGGGGGTAAGCTTGTCGATAAAATTGGATATTATAAAACGATTTTATTTAGTCTGATATTTACAGGAATAAACTTCTTATGGGTACTTCATGTCCAAACTTTTTGGGGAATTTGCGCGTCATTTTTTATTCTTATAACTCTAGCAGATATTGGCAGGCCAGGATTTTTTGTAGCCCTAAGTGCGTATTCAAGACCCGAAAACAAAACAAGGTCATTAACGCTTCTTAGACTTGCTATTAATCTGGGTATGGGAGCAGGACCAGCTATAGGCGGTGTTATTATAGCCAGTATAGGATATGACTATTTGTTTTATATAGACGGCATTACTTGTATCCTTGCAGGAGTATTAATGACACAGATCCTTAATCCTAAAAAGGTTGTTGAATTGGACAGTGTCGCCCCCAAAGAAAACCCATTACCGCCACATAAAGACCGTCCGTATATTTGGTTTCTTGTCGCATTTGGTTTGTTTGGTATTGTATTTATGCAAATTTTCTCCTTAGTTCCTGTGTACTATAGAGAAATACACAACTTACCAGAAGACACGATTGGATACCTTATGGGTTTTAATGGATTAATCATTGTTATTGCAGAAATGCCACTTATCGCTTGGATGGAATCTAAACAATGGTCCAACCTTAAGAATGTTATTTTTGGGCTTGTCCTTACAGGAATTAGTTATGCCTTATTGCTTTGGGATGCCTATTTTGGTATTCTAATGCTTATGGTCGTTCTCATTACGGTTGGTGAAATGATTGTTTTTCCTTTTAGTAATAAAATAGCTTACGATAGAGCAAAATTGGGCAAACAAGGTGCTTATATGGGTTTGTATACCATGTCTTTTGCTGTCGCTCATATTTTTGGACATAATGGCGGAATGCAAATCACAGAAAAGTATGGATATGATACCACTTGGTTAGTTTTATGCGGCCTTACTGGGGTTGCTATTATTATTTTAGGTGCTGTTTATCGCAATAATCAAAAAGTCACCTGAGAATTGAATACCTTTAATATAAATAAAAATGAATCATGAGAGCATTACTATATATACTTGTGTTAGTGAGTTTAAGTTGTACTTCTGAAGCGGAGAAAAATAAGAATAACGCTTTCGCGAAAGCGCAACCAGAAATACAACCCGATCGTTATAACGTAGCGTTTTTGATTATGGATGGCACCTATAATAC
>CAZXMY010000237.1:0-4208 GCA_964641325.1 uncultured Flavobacteriaceae bacterium
TTTAGAACGTATTGATGGAAAGCCTTTTGTTAAATAGGCTGCGACAAAAGGGTGCGCATGAAGCGTTACTTTTTTATCGCCATTTTTTAATAATCGCGTGAGCTGACTTTGCAATTTTTCTACTATTACTATGGGAGCTTCGATTTCTCCTTTTCCTCCGTTAGGATTTTCCTCACGGGTTTTAATATTCATTACAGGTCGCACTCGTTGTCTAGTGATCTGGATAAGTCCAAATTTACTAGGCGGTAATATTTTATGCTTAGCTCGATCGTGCTTCATCTCGTCTTTGAGATGATTAAAAAGCTTACGTCTGTTTTCGGCTTTATTCATGTCTATAAAGTCCACAACAATAATACCTCCCATATCTCGCAAGCTTAGCTGGCGAGCCATTTCTGAGGCAGCGATCATATTAACTTCTAGCGCTGTGTCTTCTTGACTCTTTGCTTTGTTAGATCTGTTACCACTGTTTACATCTACTACATGTAAAGCTTCTGTATGTTCTATAACAAGATAGGCACCTTTACTCATAGACACGGTTTTGCCAAAAGAGGTTTTAATCTGTCTTTCGATTCCGTGTTTTTCAAAAATAGGCACCTTGCTTTTATAAAGTTTTACGATACTCTCCTTTTTGGGAGCGATCTCACTTAAATATTCTTTAATTTGGAAATAGAGCGTTTCATCATCTACGGTTATTCCTGTAAAGCTATCGTTAAAAATATCTCTTAGGATAGAAGATGCTCTGTTCATCTCACCTAGTACTTTACTAGGGTGATGCGCTCCTTTAATTTTTTTACTCATGGTAGTCCATTTGTCTACCAAATTTTGTAAGTCCTTATCTAGTTCTGCTACTTTCACTCCTTGAGCTACAGTACGTACTATTACACCAAAACCTTTAGGTCTAATGCTTTTTACTAATCTTTTAAGCCTTGCTTTTTCTTCGTTGCTCTCAATTTTTTGAGAGATCGAAATGCGGTCAGAAAAGGGAACCAGTACAATGTAACGTCCTGCTATAGATAGTTCACTGCTTATTCTTGGTCCTTTTGTAGATATGGGCTCTTTTGCGATTTGTACAAGTACGCTTTGTTTAGATTTCAAGACGTCGGCTATTTTACCGTGTTTGTCTATATCTTTCTCAAAACGAAAGTTGTCTAAGGAATAGTCTTTTAATTTACCTGTGCTTACACGTTTTATAAAACTAAGAAGTGTAGGGAGCTTAGGCCCTAAATCGTGATAATGTAAAAAACCATCTTTCTCATATCCTACATTTACAAATGCAGCATTTAATCCAGGAATAGTCTTTCTAACGTTTGCGATATAAATATCACCTACATTAAATTTATTACCGTCTTCTTCTTTATGTAATTCTATAAGTTTTCCATCTTTTAATAAGGCAAAATCAACTGCTGAGGAACTAGATCTTATAATTAATTCTTTATTCACTCTGTTAGTGTTTTGTATCCATCACGCCGGAGCGCGACAAATGGATTATGTTTATACAATTATTTATCACAGGTGTGTGTTGTATACATATGTATACTTTGTGCAATAAATCCAGTGCAATAGTCTTCCTGCCCAAGGTATAGGCCATAGTACTATCGCGATGTCAAAGAACGACAAAAGAAAAAGTAGTCTAAGTAAGACTACTTTTTCTTTTTGTGGCGATTTGCTCTGCGCCTTTTCTTGCGCTTATGCGTTGCTACCTTGTGTCTTTTTCTTTTTTTACCACTTGGCATAAATTAGTTCTTTTGTGTTACTTAAAATTATACAGCGACGTTGGTCTTAACACCTTCTACAAAAACCTTTGCAGGCTTAAACGCTGGTATGTTATGCGCAGGGATTTTGATAGTAGTATTCTTAGAAATATTTCTACCTGTTTTCTCTGCTCTTGTTTTAATAATAAAACTTCCGAAACCTCTTAAATAGACGTTATCACCACCTTCTAGTGATTCTTTTACTTCTGCCATAAAGGATTCGATCGTTGCTTGTACATCATTCTTCTCAATACCTAATTTCTCAGATACTCTAGCTACAATATCAGCTTTTGTCATTATTTTTAATTTTAGGGGGTTAAAAATTCAAGTGCGCAAATATAAGGATTAAAAAATCAAATTTTCAAGCATAATCTTTTAAAATATAACTACATAAGGTATACATTCGCACAAAGTCATTTTAATTTTGATATTTTATAAAAACCTAATACAGTGGTACTTAGAAAACAAGCGTGAGATGCCATGGCGCAATACGACAGATCCTTACCGCATATGGTTGTCAGAAATAATATTACAGCAAACCCGCGTGGCGCAAGGTTTACCTTATTATGAGCGCTTTGTGGAGGCCTTTCCTACAGTGCACGATTTGGCAGCGGCTTCCCAAGAAGAAGTTCTTAAATTATGGCAAGGTCTTGGCTATTATTCTCGAGGCAGAAACTTGCATGCAACAGCTCAATATATTTCAGATGAACTTCAAGGAGTTTTTCCTAATACCTATAAAGAGCTTCTCACTCTAAAAGGAGTGGGCGATTATACTGCCAGTGCGATTGCAAGTATTAGTTTTAATGCGCCAACGGCAGTGGTAGATGGAAACGTATATCGTGTGCTTTCACGAATTTTTGGCATTGAGACACCTATTAATAGTTCACAAGGGCAAAAGGAATTTAAAAAACGGGCTCAAGAATTAATAGATAAACAACAACCTGCTACTTTTAATCAGGCGATAATGGAGTTTGGAGCGATCCAATGCAAACCTAAAAACCCTAATTGCATTCATTGTATTTTTCAGGATAGCTGTGTGGCCTATAGAACCAATACAATTTCTAAATTACCTGTCAAAATAAATAAAACCAAGATTAAAAAACGCTATCTCAACTATCTCGTCTTTATATCTGATGATCAAAAAACGTGTATTCATCAGCGCACTGGAAAAGGAATCTGGCAAGGACTCTATGAGTTTCCTGTGATAGAAACACAAGGTGATGAAGACAGCTTTCGCGAAAGCGTTGCGTTAAAAGAGAAAATAAAAAAGTATAGTCCATACTCTGTAAAGAAACATAATATCACACCTATTCTACATAAACTATCGCACCAGCATTTACATATTAATTTCTGGATTATACAGGTAAAAAAGCTGCCTCAAGGTTACGATATTGCATCGTTAAGAGCATTACCTGTTCCTGTAGTGATTGGGAAATTTATTGCGCAATTTGTAGAGGATGCTTGATATAAATTAGCCTATTCTAGTACCAGTCTCAATTCCTTTCTGTAGGCAGATGGGGTTTGTCCCGTAAAAGCTTTGAACTTCTTATTAAAATGTGAAAAATTATTAAATCCGCTTTCAAAACACACTTCTGTAATACTCATAGATTGTTCTGCCAGCAAACGTGAAGCCCTTACCAAGCGATATTCATTTACAAATTGCGTAAAAGTCTTGTTGGTAACCAATTTGAAGTATCTACAAAAAGAAGGTACGGTAAGGTTTGTTAAATCTGCCATTTTATCTAGGGAGATCTCTTCTTTAAAATGGCTTTTTACAAAATTAAAAACAGCATTAATGCGCTCATTATCTTTTACATCCGATAATAAGGAGAAGCCATCTGCATTAAGAATTCTAAACTCCTCTGTGGTTGCTAACTCGTTAAGTATGGAAAGTTGAGAGACCAGACGTTGGAAGTCACTTTGATTCTCCATAGCTTCCATCTTCGCACCTACTCTAATTTTTGTATCACCAGAAAAAACAATTCCTCTTTTTGCAACATGTAATAAGGTTTTTATTTTGGACATCTCCGGAAGGTTAAAAAAATCTGTTCCCAGAAAATCTTCTTTCATATGGATAACAGTCTCTTTCTTATGTCCTGTAAGTTGATCTGTAAAACCGCAATGCGGTAAGTTACTGCCTACAAGAATTAAAGTGCCCCAAGTGTAATAGGATAAATTACTTCCTACCTGGCGCCTTCCAGTGCCACCATTTACGTATACCAATTCTATCTCTGGATGATAGTGCCAGACCTGATTGTCATTCCTATGGTTTTGATCAAACTGTTGATAGGCAAAAGAATTTCCAAAACTCGGACTAATGGATTCAAATGTAGGTTTAACAGGTCGCATACTAAGAGCTTGAGTGCATAAAATTACTACGGTGTTCAAAAACTTATTGTTGCAAATTTATCCAAAATATATGCAATATTAACATCATCAAAATCCATATACCTATAC
>CAZXMY010000238.1:0-4188 GCA_964641325.1 uncultured Flavobacteriaceae bacterium
GTTCTATAATATCGAGATCGCACAAACCTACACCGCTTCCTATCCCATAAAGCAAGATTCCTTTTATAAGAGTATGTACAATTCCTTTAAAGAGGCACTGCAATTTAGTATCTATCACCACCTTTTGGACGATCTTTCCACCAGAATAGAGGGCATTTTAGATCAAACCGAAACCCAAGATTGGATCAATAAGCACGATTTTGAAGAGCTTATGGAGGATTTTGTTGATTAAATGTTCATAGATAGCTTAAGTTTTTTGGAGTTGGCTTTCGCCAAAGCGTAAAAATCATTTAGTTTTGTAAAATTCGAGATGAATCCCAAGAATGCGCATATTTACCTTGAAAAATAGGAGGAAAGCAGGCTAGGGGAAACGTATAAAAAAATAAATTTGACTCACTCAACAATTACACCCCATACTACCGAAAAAGAACTATACGATTACCAGCTTAAAGACCTAGATGCGGTTTTTGAGTATATAGAACGCGAGTCTGAAGATTATAATTTGCTATACCAGCTGCCTACAGGAGGTGGTAAAACGGTTATTTTTTCTGAAATTATAAGAAGGTATATAGAAAAGAATAACAAAAAAGTCGTTATTCTCACGCACAGGATAGAACTCTCTGCCCAGACCTCGCGTATGCTTACCGAGTTTAAAGTGCCTAATATGATCATCTCCAGCGATGTAAAAAACCTTAACGGCGCAGAAGACTTAATGTGCTATGTCGCTATGGTAGAAACCTTAACAAACAGGCTGCAAGAAGAGCAAATCGTACTGGATGATGTAGGACTCGTTATTATAGATGAAGCCCATTACAATTCCTTTAGAAAACTCTTTAGCTACTTTCATAATTCCTTTATTCTAGGAGTAACGGCAACCCCGCTTAGTTCTAATATTAAGCTGCCTATGAAGGATAATTACAATTCTCTCTTAATAGGCGAGAGTATCCCTGCACTTATAGAAAAAGGCTTTCTAGCGCAAGCAGAAACTATAAGCTATAATGTAGGTTTATCCTCATTAAAATTAGGTATTAACGGAGATTATACCGTAAAATCTTCTGAGATTTTATATACAGATTCTGGGATGCAAGAAAAACTTCTTGCGGCTTACGAAGATCAGTCTAAAGGCAAGAAAACCCTAATCTTTAATAATGGTATCAATACCTCTAAGTATGTGCACGAGACTTTTAGAGAAGCAGGGTATGCGATACGCCATCTAGACAATACCAGTAGTGCTAAGGAGCGCAAGGATATCTTACAATGGTTTAAAGAAACGCCAGATGCTATTCTTACTTCGGTAAGTATATTAACCACAGGTTTTGATGAGCCTACTGTAGATACGATTATCTTAAACCGCGCGACCAAGTCGCTTACGCTATATTTCCAGATGATAGGTCGTGGCTCGCGTGTGTTGCCTAATAAGAAAACCTTTAAAGTACTCGATTTAGGGAATAATGCCGCGCGCTTTGGTCTTTGGGAAGCCCCAATAGACTGGAAAGAGATTTTTGCCTATCCGGATTTTTATCTAGAAAATTTAATAGGCGATGAGGAGATAGAACGCAATTTTGCCTATGTCATGCCACCCGATTTAAGAGCCCTTTTTAGTAATACAGATAAAGTATTCTTTGATATTAAAAAGGAATATAAACGTGTCATTGCAGAAGGTAAGAAAGCAAAAACTGCCTTAGATAATGCCGTAGAGCAACACGCCATTATGGTGGTAGATAATAGCGAAGATGTTTTTGATGCGCGTATCCTGGCACGCAAGCTCAAAGACGATATCGCCTACCGTGTGCGCTTATACTCCTATAGTATTATGAATAATACCCAAAACTATAGAGACTGGTTACAAGAAGATTACGAGCGTAAACTACGTACACGTATTAATCAGATTTGTACAGAGCGAGATATGTAAGCGATCTTTAGCCCTGCAATTGTTGGGCAATGGCCTGTGCTTCATCCAGTACTCTAAGAAGATTACCACTCCATAATTGGGCGATTTCGTCTTGGGTATACCCTCTACGTACGAGCTCGATAGTTACATTAAGAGTTTCTGAAGCATCACTCCAGCCTTCGATACCACCACCACCATCAAAATCTGAGCTAATGCCTACGTGGTCTAAGCCCATTTTCTCCACCAGATAGTCAATATGATCTACAAAATCTACTACACTTACAGCAGGAGGAAGATCATCTAACTTGGCCAACTTGGCTTTTTGGAGAGGTAACATGGTCGTATATTTTTTAAAATAGGCTTCTCTTTCTGCGACTGGCAAAGCCCTAACTTCATTACGTTCCATAAAAGCAATGCCCATAGAATCTGCTATTTCTTTAAGCACGGCTTTTTCTCGAGCATCGCGCGCCTCGTTTTTTACTGTATTGAGATAGCTTTTAAAGGCCACGGTTTGCACTACACCTCCATTTTCTTTCATCCAACCCAGCTGCTCATCATCCAGATTCCGACTGTGATTGCATAACGCTCTCGCCGAAGAGTGGGATGCGATAATAGGTGCTTTTGTAAGTGCAATCATCTGCCGCATCGCCTCCTTACTAGGATGAGAAACATCTATCAACATTCCTACACGATTCATTTCTTTGATTACTTCCTTGCCCAAATCACTTAAACCATTATGCAACCATACACCATCTGCTTCCCCAGTATTACTATCACTCAGTTGGCTATGGCCATTATGTGCTAAGGACATATATCTCCCTCCAAGATTGTAAAACTTCTCTACATTGCCTAGATCTTCGCCTATAGGGTAGCCATTTTCAATGCCTATCATAGCTACCTTTTTACCCGATTTCCAGATGGCTCTTGCTTCCTTAGCAGTTGTAGCCAGTTGTATCTGGTCTGGAGCGAGTTCTTCGCATAGTTTATGAATGGCATGAAACTTAGCTATCGCATTTTCATATGCCTTTTGATATCCAGCAGGCGTAAGGGAATCTTGTCCTGTATATACGATAAACCACGGCGCATCAAGACCACCTTCATGCATTTTGGGAAGGTTCACCTGAGACATGAGTTTTTGGGTATAATTAATAGAATCGGTAAAGTTATTGACATTAATATCACAATGGGTGTCAAGCGTCATCACGTTTTGATGTATTTCTTGTGCCTTGGCAAGAATTTGTGCTTCGGTCATAGGAGTTTCGGTTTGAGAACAACTGGCAAATAGCAGAACAGCTGTACATATAAAAAGGATATACTTCATAAGGTTGGATATTAAGATTGTCTAAGATAACAAAATGGAATGTTTTCTGTTACGCTTTCGCGAAAGCGAGCTACCGAGACCTCCTTTATGGTAGTTTAGTTCACGACTAAAGGGATAAAGCATAACGGCTACACGACCAAAGGAGAGTTAAGGAGTACAGCGTATGCACAAAAAAAGAACCCCGTCCAACAAATTTGCTGTGACGGGGTTAACTAACCAACCAAAAAAACTATTCTGTCTATCCTCTTCTGCTTCTGCTGCTTGAACTTCTGCTTGAAGTTTTAGAAGAGCGACTTGTGTTACTGCGTGAAGCTACTTTTGTTCTTGAAGATTTACTTTTATTAGAAGTAGCTCTTGAGCTTCTAGATGAAGACGGCTTTGACGCTGTTCTTCTCTGTGTTGTCTTTTTTGAACTCGTAGTCCTGCGATTAGGAGTACTTCTCTGAGTTGTTGTCTTTCTATTCGTACTTGCAATACCTCTAGATGTGTTTCTAGTTGTTTTTGTTTTGCGAGTCGTTCTTGAAGCAACACCTCTTGAATTAGATGATGTACCTCTCGAGCTTGATGATACTCTTCTTGAATTAGAAGCTGTACCTCTTGAGTTTGAAGCAATACCTCTAGAGTTTGTTGTTCTAGGTGTCGTTGCATTTCCTCTACGTGCATCTCTAGTTGTACGAGCTGCGGTTCCTCTATTACGGCTTGTAGTCGCTTTTGCACTTCTAATTGTAGCATTGTTACGATCTACATTTCCTCTACGTCCGTTGTTATGCGCTACACGTCCCGTATTAGGTCTTCTAAAATCTCTACGTCCATTTGCATATCCATTTCTGTAACCTCTATAATAGTTGTTACGGTGAAAAGCGAAGTTGTAACGTACAGGAGAATAGTATCTTCTATAAGGTGTTGTATATACTAAACATCTATTAAAAACAGGTCTGTAAAAGAAGTTATGGAATGGGTTAAACACATAATATCT
>CAZXMY010000239.1:0-4186 GCA_964641325.1 uncultured Flavobacteriaceae bacterium
CGTCAATCTGGAGTCTTTTGAACGTGCCTCGGGATTGGTATAAGTAATTATAAAGATTCAAAGTTAGAAACATTGGCAGACAAAGGAAATGGTAATTACGCCTATATTGATACTATGCAAGAGGCTCATAAATTTTTGGGTCAGGAATTTTCTGGAACGCTTTACACGATAGCAAAAGATGTTAAGATTCAAGTAGAGTTTAACCCTGTAAATGTTCAATCCTATCGATTGATCGGATATGAGAATAGATTATTAAATAATGAAGATTTTAAGGATGATACAAAAGATGCTGGCGAAATTGGAGCTGGTCATACCGTGACTGCCTTATATGAGGTAGTACCTACACCATCTTCTTATCACCCCGTAGAAGGAGAACTTTTAAAATATCAAACAGCTACCACCTCATTATCACAAGAATTATTAACGGTTAAGTTACGATACAAAGACCCAGATGGAGCACAAAGCAAATTGCTGGAAGAGGTAGTGCCAAATGCGACATCTACAGACGTTTCAACCGATTTTAATTTTATGAGTGCTGTAGCCATGTTTGGCATGAAGTTACGAGATTCAAAATATGTTGAAGCTATATCTGAAAATGATATTCTAGCACTAGCTACTTCAAACAGAGGTGAAGATTTAGATGGTTTTAGAGCAGAATTCATCAGGTTAGTGAAAGCAAATTAACTCAAGTTAATGAATATTAAATCCTGCTTAGAGGCGGGATTTAATATTAGCAATACCCTATAGATACTACTTTTCTCTAGGCCAATAGTCTAAAACTAATAAGTCGTCTAGTTGTGGTTTAAGTATCTCTACAAAGGCAAGATGGTCTGGATGTTCCAGATATATTTGTCTCCCTTCTTCTGATGCGAAAGACACAAAAAAGGAGTGTGTAAAGCCTTTGTTGGGATTTTCTGGACTATTGTTTAAACCCCATTCAAAGTCTTTTATGGATTTAATTTTAGAAGGTAATGTAGTAAAACCATCTTCAATTTCTTTTATTTGCGCCTTTGTTGCGCTTGCCTTGAATTTAAATAAAACAAGGTGACGCAGTTGTTTGGTCTTTTCTGGAGTTATTATTTTTTTATCTACTGCTTCTCCTTCCGTCGGGATATGTTTATCGCAACTGGAAAAGCAAACAATAATAAGTAAACAGGATAATATTAATTTCATAGTATATTTTTTTTCTAAGATACGTGATAATTCTAAACAATAAACCCTGCTACATGCAGGGTTTATATGGTTTATATATTGGCTTTACCCCTTCGCTCTCTTAGTGTCTTGAACCTGCCTTGCAGCAGGCAAGTCTCGCAGGCTCAATTTCGCGAAAGCTCAAAATTTAAAACTTTCTACTTAGAGATGAATCACCTCATCATAGGCAGCAGCAACGGCTTCCATTACCGCTTCGCTCATTGTAGGGTGTGGGTGTATAGCCTTTAACACTTCGTGTCCAGTAGTCTCAAGTTTACGACCCAGAACTGCCTCTGCAATCATGTCTGTTACACCTGCGCCTATCATATGACATCCTAACCATTCTCCATACTTAGCATCAAAAATTACTTTTACAAATCCGTCTTTAGCACCAGAAGCACTTGCTTTACCTGAGGCTGAAAAAGGGAATTTTCCAATTTTTAATTCATAGCCAGCTTCTTTGGCTTGCTTCTCTGTCATTCCTACAGATGCAATTTCTGGAGTAGCATAGGTACATCCAGGAATGTTCCCGTAATCTATTGCCTCTACGTGCTGTCCAGCAATTTTTTCAACACAAAGTATACCTTCTGCACTGGCAACGTGCGCTAGAGCAGGGCCAGGTGTTACATCTCCTATAGCATAGTAACCAGGTATATTAGTTTGATACCAATCGTTTACAATTATCTTGTCACGATCTACTACAATGCCTACATCTTCTAGTCCTATATTCTCTATATTGGTTTTAATACCTACTGCAGAGAGTACGAGGTCTGCCTCTAAAGTTTCTTCTCCTTTTTTAGTTTTAACCGTTGCTTTTACGCCTGTATTGGTTTTTTCTACCTTTTCTACAGAACTATTGGTCATTATCTTAATTCCCGCCTTTTTCATTGAGCGTTCAAACTGTTTAGAGACTTCTTCATCTTCTACTGGAACAACGGTAGGTTGATATTCTACTATAGTTACTTTTGTTCCCATAGCATTGTAAAAGCTAGCAAACTCAACGCCTATCGCTCCAGAACCTACTACAATCATAGATTTAGGTTGGTTCTTAAGTGTCATGGCTTCTCTATATCCTATTACAGTCTCACCATCTTGAGGTAAACTAGGTAATTCTCGAGAACGAGCACCAGTCGCAACGATGATATGATCTGCACTATACTCTTTCCCATCTACATCTACCTTTTTTCCAGGTTTTACTTTACCATAGCCTTCTATAACGTCTATTTTATTTTTCTTCATTAAGAACTGAACTCCTTTGCTCATTCCATCTGCTACGCCGCGACTACGTTTTACTACTGCGGTAAAGTCTTTATCTGCACCATCTACCTTAAGACCGTAATCTTCGGCGTGCTTAAGGTATTCAAATACTTGTGCGCTTTTAAGAAGTGCTTTTGTCGGGATACATCCCCAGTTAAGACATACGCCTCCTAGGCTTTCTTTTTCTACAACGGCTGTCTTCAGGCCCAGTTGAGAAGCTCTAATAGCCGTTACGTAGCCTCCAGGACCACTTCCTAAAACGATAACATCGTATTTACTCATATCATGATTGTTTTTAGTCTGATTTTTGCTTTTCAAAATTACATATAATCCTTCGATTTTAGAAACCGAAAATAAGAAGGTGTTTGTGTACGAGGATTCGACTTTTGTAAACTTAGCTACCGCCAAAGGAGCATAAATTTACTCCTTAAAATCTATACTAGCGCTATTTACACAATAACGCTGTCCTGTTAGGGTTGGACCATCATTAAAGACGTGACCTAAATGAGAACCGCAAGTAGCGCAGAGAATTTCGGTACGTATCATGCCAAGTGTCGTATCTCTTATATACTCTACTTTACCGGGAATAGACTCATCAAAACTAGGCCAACCACAACCACTATCAAATTTTGCATTACTCTCAAAAAGTAATTCGTTGCAGGCACCACAGCTGTAGGAACCTTTTTCTGCATGCATATTGTACGCGCCGGTAAAAGGACGTTCTGTTCCTTTTTCTCGTAAAATACGGTATCTATCAGGGCCCAATTGTTCAAGCCATTCCTCTTCGGTTTTATGTATCGGGTAATTTTTCATATCATTATTTAGGCTTCAGCCTGCCGTTAGTACACATAAAATTAAGCACTACCATAAGGTAGTATAGAATAAAGAGGTGGTTGTATGTCTACTCCTTTTTACTTGGCACAAACACGAGTGCATCGCCATTTATACAATGCCGCTTTCCTGTGCTTTCTCTGGGTCCATCATTAAAAACGTGACCTAAATGCCCACCGCAGTTAGCACAATGCTCTTCTGTACGACCATAACCTAACTTGTAATCTGTACTAAACCCTACAGCTCCTGAAACTTCTCTATCAAAACTTGGCCAGCCCGTACCACTGTCAAATTTATATTCACTCTCAAAGAGTAAAGCGTCACAGGCAGCGCAATGATATTTTCCTTCTTCATAATTCTTATTCAGTCTACTACTATGAGGTCTTTCTGTTCCTGCTTGTCTCAATACATAGTATTGTTCTTCCGTAAGAATTTGCCTCCATTCTTGTGCTGTTTTTTCTACGGGAAATTTCTTTTCTACTTTTTTCTCTTGTGCTTTACTGCCACAGCTTATAGAAAGAATAGCAATAAGGCAGTATATCATTGGGTTTTTCATTAGTTCTCTTTTTTTTTACAAATTTACGAATCACTATTTTCATTGGTCGTAAATTCACTCAAAAATAACATTTATTATGTTTGATGTTAGCTTTATTAAGTGTGCATTAAATCGATATTTTAAGGCAGTTTGTCGTTTTTGAGGTTTGTGCAGAGTAATTTTTAACACTTATTTGTTTTTTCTTTAATTTTATATAAAACTTAAAAATCATGAGATATAAAAATTCTTTTATCATAGTGCTTACTGTTATACTAGTGTGTGCTTGTAAAACAAGTCCGTTTACGGGAAAAAAGACATTAAACTTTATTAGTAATGATAATCTTTTTCCAACTGCCTTTGCACAGTATAATC
>CAZXMY010000240.1:0-4180 GCA_964641325.1 uncultured Flavobacteriaceae bacterium
TTTCTAATGTTGTAGTAGGCTTCGGTTTCGGTATTAGAAAGATTGTAGGCAACAATAACAACAAGGTTCTCCTTTTCTAAGTAGGTAGTCGTATAATTCTCATCCCCTTTTTCTATAGTAAAATCGTGCACTGGAGGTTCATATCCTTCGCTTACTTGTCTAGTTTCATAATCGATAAATTTCCCGTCAACAGTTGGATAACCTCCATCTGTAGTTACTATTTCTTCCTGGCCGTCTATTAAAAATTTCCAATCATACTCAAAAACAGCTTGAGGAGCACCTTCGGGTACAATCATATTTTCGGCAATATTAGATCCTTCTTTATATGCTCTAAAATCTAACCATGGCAGATGCATAAGCACGTAATACCCAAAAATCATACAAGCAATAAAAGATGCAAAAATGATGAGGGTTCGGGGCGCTTTCGCGAAAGCGGGCTTGATATATTTACGTCCCCAGAATAAGAATAGGATAAGTACGAGTAAAATCAAATCTTTAATAAAGGACTCCCAAGGGACTAGTGGTATGGCGTCACCAAAACATCCGCAATCGGTTACCTTGTTGAAATACGCCGAGTAGAAGGTAAGGAAGGTGAAAAAAGCAATCATTGCCAGGAGTAACCATAGGGTAAGTTTTTTTGCGTGTCCAATAAGCAAGGCGATTCCCAGAATAATTTCGGCAATGACCAAGACGATGCTAAGTAGCAAGGCATAAGGAGATAAAAATTCCAAATTAAGTACTTCTGGAGCAAAATACTCCTGCAGTTTATAAGAAAAACCTAAAGGGTCATTGAGCTTAATGAATCCGCTAAAAATAAAAAGGGCGCCTACAATAAAACGGGCAATGTGAACGAGAAATTTCATATTTTTTAAGTATTTGAGGATTCTCCTAGATGGATAAGCGCAAAAATGGCGTAGTTAATCATATCCTGATAGTTGGCATCTATTCCTTCTGATACAAGGGTTTTTCCTTGATTGTCTTCTATTTGTTTTACACGAAGTAATTTTTGTAAAATAAGATCTGTAAGTGAGCTTACGCGCATATCTCTCCACGCTTCTCCATAATCATGATTTTTATCCATCATAAGGGATTTTGTGATGGCTATTTTAGTATCATATAAGGTCGTTGCTTCTGCAAGATCAAGATCTGGTTGTTCCACAACACCTTTTTCTAATTGTACAAGAGCCATGGCACAATAATTAATAATGCCTATAAACTCAGAGACTTGACCTTCATCCACTTTTTGAACTGCATTTTGTTGCAAACCCCGTATGCGTTGGGCTTTGATGAAAATTTGATCTGTAAGAGAAGGAAGTCGTAATATGCGCCAAGCGCTACCATAATCTTTCATCTTATTAATAAAGAGGTCTCTGCATTTTTTTATAATCGCATCGTACTGAGAAGATGTGTTGCTCATAAAGGGATATTAATTAATGGTAAATTTCGCTTAAAATGTCGAGTAATGAAAATAGTAATTAAAGTTTGTGTTCTAGTATCTGGTTGGTAGTCTGTAGTTGGTAGTTCGTATCTCAGTATTTCAGTATTTTGGTATTTCAGAATTTTGGTATTTCAGAATTTTTGACTTTCTCTTTGTTCTCTTCTCTTTTTTCTTTTTTGTAACTCCTAATCCCTAATCCTCAATCCCTATTAATAAAACAACTAGAGGCTTTTGTATCTTTGTATTCCTAATTTGATAATTCACTCTCCCAACTAATACTTCCCTTGTGACGATAAACTGTAAAGGAAAACTAATTGATCTTTCTACTCCCAAAATTATGGGAATAGTAAATGTTACGCCAGACTCCTTTTATGATGGCGGGCAGAATAATCACGTAGATCAAGCTCTTTCTAAGGCTAAGCAAATGATTGACGAAGGAGCCCGCTTTATTGATGTAGGAGGTTACAGTTCAAGACCTGGGGCAAAAGATGTTTCCGCATTAGAAGAAGAAGCTAGAGTACTTCCTGTTATTGAAGCATTGGTTAAGGAAGTTCCTGATATTATTATTTCTGTAGATACTTTTCGCGCAAGCGTAGCAGAAAAGGCGATTCAGCATGGCGCTGCTATGGTAAATGATGTAAGTGCCGGGCTACTGGATAAAAATATGTTAGATGCTGTAGGTGCTCTTGGAGTGCCCTATTGTATGATGCACATGCGCGGTACACCACAAACGATGAAACAGCATACAAATTATGATAACCTAACGAAGGAGGTTATGTGCTATTTTAGTGAGCGCTTGGCAGCGGCTCACAAGGCTAAGATTAATGATATAATAATTGATCCAGGTTTTGGTTTTTCAAAGACGGTAGAGCAAAATTATGAGCTTCTTAATGCCTTGGAAAATCTACAGTCTTTAGATGTACCTATTCTTGCAGGTATTTCTCGTAAATCTATGATATATAAGGTTTTGAATACAGGTCCTGAAGAAGCCTTAAATGGAACGACGGCATTACATATGGTTGCCTTAGAGAAAGGGGCAAAAATTTTGAGAGTACATGATGTACGACCGGCGCAAGAATGTGTAAAATTATCAGGTGCGCTGTCGCGAAAATTATGATAGCTAGCTGGCTTATTATACTAACTTCTGCAATCTTACGTTAGCTTAAACTAAAGCCCTGTTTTTAACATTTTTTTGACAAAAAATTCCTATTTTCCGCCCTTAAACCTACTTTATGATGAAAATCTTACATAAAATTCTCATTTTCAGTATATTGATATTTAGTTTTGCGATGAATGCGCAAGGTGCTGGAGGTCCTACTTGTGAGGCAGCCGTTCCGTTTTGTACTGCAGAACTTAATCAACCTTTTGATAATTGCTTTAATGGCTCACCAGATCCTAATTGTACAAATTCTGGTCAAGCCGGTATTGATTATGGGTGTTTACTTTCTACACCTTTTCCTACTTGGTACTTTTTGCAGATTGAGAATCCTGGAGATCTTGAATTTACCATTTTTCAAAACACCAATATACCCGGTTTAAATCCAGATGGTTCACCCATTTTAGCCGGTGGAGGTTTAGATGTCGATTTTGCAGTATGGGGTCCTTTTCCAGATACTAATGTATGTGGTATGTTAGGTGCTCCTTTGGATTGTAGTTTTTCTGCAGCCCCTATAGAAGATGTGAGTATTCCCAATGCAATGGCAGGTGAGGTTTATGTTTTTTTAATCACTAATTTTAATCAGGCTCAAGGTCAGATTTTTGTGCAGCAAACAAATGCAATGGCTGCAGATCCCGGCACTACAAACTGCGATATTGTAAACCCGCCCGTTTTAAATGATGTAGATATTTGTGATGATGGTACTCCAGTAATTCTGGATGCCACAGATCCTCAGGCGGTTACTTATGAATGGTCCGTTTTTAATGAGGTGACGATGATGTTTGATGTGATAGCTGGAGAGACTAACCCTACTTTAACGGTTACTGTTTCAGGTACTTATCAAGTTGTGATAACAGATGCTATGGGCAATATGTCTGATCCTGTGGAAGCTGTCGTTAGCTTTTTTGAAATTCCAGTCGCGGTGGCGCCGCCTGTTCAAATGTTGTGTGATGGCATTAATGATGATGGTTTTGCTATTTTTGATTTGGATAGTTTAATTCCAACGATTCTTAATGGATTAGACCCTGCAGAATTTACAGTGACTTTTCATTTGTCTCAAGCAGATGCAGATACAGGTGCTGCAGCATTAGGAGGTACCGCTGCATACAACTCTCAAGATGATATCATTTTTGCTAGGGTTGAAAACAACGGCTTAACAGATTGTTTTGATACCATAGAATTCGAATTAGATGTGATTGATCTTCCCCAAATAACGGTTCCTGATAACTTTACTACTTGTGATAATGCTTTAGATGGAGATGATACAAATGGTTTGGCAGATTTTAATTTAATTACACAGAACCCTATAATTCTCAATGGGCAAGATCCGACTCAGTTTGCTGTGTCATATCACCCTACATTATTTGATGCGCAGCAAAATACAAATCCTTTTCCAGCAGCCTTTACCAATACAGTAGCTAATATTCAAGAAATCTTTATTAGAGTTGAGAATACAGCCTTTACAGATTGTTTTGCTACAGATAGCTTTTTTATAGAGGTATTTCCTCTCCCCATCATAATTAACGACCCAGTATTATTAACTCAATGTGATGATGATACAGATGGATTTTCTTTTTTCAACCTTA
>CAZXMY010000241.1:0-4157 GCA_964641325.1 uncultured Flavobacteriaceae bacterium
ATCCATATTATGTCTATAAATTCCTCAATGCCTTACAGTTTAGGGGAATATTAGTCGTGTATCATAATTTCTAAAAGTCCAATGGCAGCTTCACTTATTTTTGTTCCTGGGCCAAAAACGGCTGCCGCTCCTGCATCAAAAAGAAATTGATAATCTTGTTGGGGTATTACGCCCCCTACAATAACCATAATATCATTTCTGCCCAATTCTTTAAGTTCTTTTATCACCTGTGGTACTAGCGTTTTATGGCCTGCTGCGAGAGAAGATACGCCTAGTATGTGAACATCATTTTCTACAGCTTGTTTTGCGGCTTCTTTTGGGGTTTGGAATAAAGGACCAATATCTACATCAAAACCAATATCTGCATAGCCAGTAGCCACTACTTTTGCTCCTCTGTCGTGACCGTCTTGTCCCATTTTTGCAATCATTATACGAGGACGACGACCATCCTGCTCTGCAAATGTATTTGCGAGTTGTTGCGCTTTCGCGAAAGCGGGATCCTTCTTTATCTCCTTGCTGTACACTCCACTAAATGATTTAATCGTTGCCTTATGTCTGCCATATACTTGTTCTAATGCCTCCGAAATTTCTCCAAGAGTAGCGCGCTCTTGCGCTGCGGTAATCGCTAAAGCTAGTAAATTTTTTTCTCCTGTTTGGGCTGCTTGAGTAAGAGCGTCAAGTGCTAGACTTACTTTTTCTTGATTTCGGGTAGCCTTTATCTGAGCGAGGTGCTCAAGTTGGCCGTGCCTTACTTTTGTATTGTCTACCTCTAGAATATCCAGATGCTCCTCCTCTGTAGGTTGGTATTTATTTACTCCAATAATAATGTCTTGACCGCTATCAATACGGGCTTGTTTGCGGGCTGCAGCTTCTTCTATACGTAGTTTGGGGATACCAGCTTCTATAGCTTTTGTCATTCCGCCAAGTTCTTCTACTTCTTCTATAAGTTCCCAAGCTTTATGGGCGATCTCATTGGTCAGGCTCTCTACATAATAGCTTCCTGCCCACGGATCTACAGTACGCGTAATTTGTGTTTCCTTTTGTAAATAAATCTGTGTGTTACGCGCAATTCTCGCCGAAAAATCTGTAGGAAGAGCAATGGCTTCGTCTAAGGCATTGGTATGGAGACTCTGGGTTCCGCCAAAAACGGCAGCACTTGCCTCAATACATGTTCTAGCAACATTATTAAAAGGATCTTGTTCTGTAAGACTCCAACCACTCGTCTGGCAATGGGTTCTTAGGGCAAGGGATTTTGGATTTGTGGGTTGGAATTGCTGAACAATTTTAGCCCAAAGCATACGTGCGGCTCGCATTTTTGCGATTTCCATAAAGTGATTCATACCAATTGCCCAAAAGAAAGAGAGTCTAGGAGCAAATTGATCTATATTCATTCCTGCTTTAAGACCTGTACGAATGTACTCTAAACCATCTGCTAGCGTATAGGCTAGTTCTATATCACAGGTAGCTCCTGCTTCTTGCATGTGATAACCAGATATAGAAATACTATTAAACTTGGGCATCTCCTTAGCGGTATATTCAAAAATGTCTGAGATAATTCGCATGGATGGAGTAGGCGGATAGATGTACGTATTACGCACCATAAACTCTTTAAGAATATCATTTTGGATGGTGCCCGATAGTTTTTCAAGAGAAACACCTTGTTCTTGCGCTGCAACAATATAAAAAGCCATAATAGGAAGTACTGCGCCATTCATGGTCATAGAGACGCTCATTTGATCTAAAGGAATTTGATCAAATAACATTTTCATATCCTCTACGGTATCTATAGCAACACCAGCTTTTCCTACATCACCTACCACACGCTCGTGATCACTATCGTAGCCTCTATGCGTTGCAAGATCAAAAGCAACAGAAAGTCCTTTTTGTCCCGCTTTAAGGTTACGTCTGTAAAAGGCATTACTTTCTTGCGCAGTAGAAAAACCAGCGTACTGTCGTATCGTCCAAGGACGTCTTACATACATCGTACTATAAGGACCTCTAAGATAAGGAGGCATTCCTGCAACAAAGTCTAGATGCTCCAGTGATACACTATCTTGAGCAGTGTATTTATTTTTTAATGCAATGGTTTCTGCTGTAAGAGTCGTAGGCTCGAGTATCCCTTCTTCATTGTAATGAGAAGTGCTGTCTAGAGTGATATGAGCAATATTTTTTCTACTCATTAGCGAGGGCTTCTAGTGTTAATCCAACTAGATTTTGGTAATAACTATCCAAAGCAATATAGCTAGCTTGATATCTGTTTTTTTCTGCCTGGCGTCCAAAATTGCGCAGCCTAGAATTAAACATAGCAGGATCCATGCTGTTTACCTCCATTAGAGCGTTGATTGTTGTTTTGATATCATGATCCTCGATATTATTAATAATACATTGTACAGCAGGATGCTCATAATTGAGATTGCTTTTAGTGCCATTTGTAATGAGAATATTCTCCGCAATAAGTTGGTCTCTAATAGCTAACGCATGTGGTGTTGCAATATCAGAATATAGAGATGAGCCTGTCATTCCTCTATAGATATATTGTCCATAGGCGTTTACCCTAGTTTTAGTAGGAGTGGGATTGTGCTGATAGATATCTTCTTCAAAATTATATAGCATTTCGTTAAGGAGTGCGTTATTCTCATTTTCACATAAAATCACCTGTTCCTTGTCACTGTATTTATAGTCTAGTTTTGATCCATTAGTACAGCTAATAATAAATAAAGGCAACAAAAGGTAAATAGTATACTTCATTTCAATAAAGGTTTTGATTAATTAATTCTCAGTATCTAATCTTTCTTTTTCTAATTCTTCTGCTAATCGTTTTGCGATTATAGGTTCTATAATGGTTTTTCTAGGTTTGTGTTTTACAAAGGGATAAAGTTCTAGGTTGTGTTTCATTTTATCTTCTGGATTGGGGTGGATGTTTGTACCCAGCAAAGTAGTATGGCCAGCATCAAAATCTTCTTGCTCCTTCAGGGCACTTTCTTTAATCTTTCTTTGGATTTTTCCTTCTTTGAGTTGTTTTAAGAATCCTCCCGAAGCTTCTATTTCTTTAAAGATTTTAAGGGCATTGGTCGCAAGTTCTGTGGTTAGAGATTCTATATAATAGGCGCCATCTGCAGGATTACTTACAGCGTCAAAATAACTTTCCTTTTTAAGAATTAAGAGTTGGTTACGGGATATGCGTTGTCCAAACTCATTAGTCTTGTGATAAATATCATCATAAGGTCTATTAATAATTGTATTGGCACCTCCCAGTACGGCACTCATACACTCCGTAGTGGTGCGTAACATATTGGTATTGTAATCATAAAGGGTTTTGTTGCGTTGGGTAGGTTGTGCACTAATATGGCACGTAGTTTTTGCTGCGGTTTTGTATTCTTTTTTTAAGGTATCAAACAACAGTCGCAACGCTCTAATTTTTGTTATTTCAAAAAAGTAATTAGAACCTATTGCTACTTTAAAATGAATAGAGTCCAAAGGGAGACTGTGCCCTTCTGCAAAATTGAAATACTCATTTACATGACTAAGGCCATAGGCCAACTGCTGAGTTATTGTAGCTCCTGCGTTTTGATAATGCCCCGTATCTACAGAAATAACATTGCCATTATGAGCGAGTAATTCTGTCAATATACTGTGATCTTGCTCCATCGAGTGATGCCAGTTGCCATCTATTGCGAGATTAGCTATAAGATCTATGTTGAGATATAAGGGTAGGTTTAAGCTATTTGCTTTTTCCGATAGCGCTTTCGCGAAAGCGTAATCCAGAAAATTCAACTCAAAATACAAAGGGATATTTTTATTTGCTAAAGGTTCTAGGAGCTTGTGGATTTCGAAAGGCTTGTCTGCCATAAAAAGTAGGGCTTCAGTGCCGTTGGAAATAGCCTTTGTGGCTGTATTGCTAGCAGCTACTGCCTCAAGAATAAAAATAGTTTCGCCTATATGCCATTGCGTGGGCGTATGGACAGGAATTGCTGTACCCGTATCGCCATGGTAAAAAGGTTTTACATGAATCCCTTCTGGACTTTTCCAAACGAGGGAATCATTATAATCTTCTCCTTTGAGATCGACTTGTATCTTTTGCTTGTAGGCTTTTTCGGATACGGGAGAAAATTGGGTAAAGAGCTTTTTTTTAGTCATCTTGCTTAGGGATACTATCT
>CAZXMY010000242.1:0-4094 GCA_964641325.1 uncultured Flavobacteriaceae bacterium
AAATGATATCGTTTGTAAAAACGTCTCCTGCAATTTTTACAGATTTATCACATACGATACCGCCAAGTGCAATTACAGCAATTTCTGTAGTTCCGCCACCTATATCTACAATCATATTGCCCTTAGGTTGTTTAATATCTACACCTATTCCTATTGCTGCGGCCATAGGCTCGTGTATTAGATAAACGTCTTTCCCATTTACACGCTCTGCACTTTCTTTTACCGCTCGCATCTCTACTTCTGTAATTCCAGAAGGGATACAAATCACCATGCGCAAAGAAGGAGGGAATAATTTTTTCTTGAGAGCAGGAATTCCCTTGATAAACATACTTATCATTTGCTCACTGGCATCAAAATCTGCAATTACTCCATCTTTAAGAGGGCGTATGGTTTTAATATTTTCATGCGTTTTTCCCTGCATCTGCGCGGCTTCTTTTCCTACCGCAATAATTTTTTTTGTAATACGGTCTCTTGCCACAATAGAAGGGCTATCTACGACCACTTTATCATTATGAATGATCAGGGTATTTGCAGTCCCAAGATCTATAGCGATGTCTTCGGTAAGGAAATCAAAAAATCCCATTGGATGTTTTCTAAATTATAGGTTATTCTCTTGTTTATCTGATATTAGCTAAATGTACGACACTTAGTACATTGTTTACAAGGTGTTTTACGCTTTCGCGAAAGCGTAGTCTTTCCAATTACCTTAGTGCTTAAAATGTCTAGTTCCCGTGAGCACCATCGAGATATTATTTTCATTACAATAATCTATGGTAAGCTGGTCTTTTATTGAACCACCTGGTTGTATAACTGAAGTTACTCCAGCCTTATCTGCAATCTCCACGCAATCCGGAAACGGAAAAAAAGCATCACTTGCCATTACCGAATCCTTTAAATCAAAACCAAAAGACTTTGCTTTATCTATGGCTTGACGGAGTGCATCTACTCGTGAAGTCTGACCTGTGCCACTGGCACAAAGTTGTTTATTCTTAGCGAGTACAATGGTGTTAGACTTTGTGTGCTTGCATATTTTGGATGCAAATAATAAATCTTCTAACTCACGATCTGTGGGTTTATTGTTTGTCGCTTGGGTTAAATCTCCTTTGCTGTCTGTTTTGTTATCTCTTTCTTGAACTAGAGCGCCGTTAAGGCAAGTTCTCACTGTGGTAGGCGATAGTACCACTTCCTTTTGAATGAGTAAGATTCTGTTTTTCTTTCCTTTAAGAGTTTCTAGAGCATCTCGGGAAAACGAGGGTGCAATCACAACTTCACAAAAGAGCTTATGTATTTCCTGTGCTGTAGCCTGATCTATTTCAACATTTGAGATTAGGATTCCTCCAAAAGCAGATACGGGATCTCCTGTGAGGGCATCCACATATGCCTGATGCACGGTATCTCTTTGCGCAAATCCGCAGGCATTATTATGTTTTAAGATAGCAAATGTAGGCGCTTCACCCTTAAATTCGTTCATAAGTAACACAGCAGCATCTACATCCAGAAGATTGTTGTAAGAGAGCGCTTTTCCATGGAGTTTATCAAACATAGCATCAAAATCTCCAAAGAAGAATCCTTTTTGATGTGGGTTTTCTCCATAACGAAGGACTTGGCCTTTGTTTTCACTTATTTTTAATGCAGCGAGACTATGGTCACTATTAAAGTAATTAAAAATAGCAGTGTCATAGTGAGAAGAAACAGCAAAAGATTTGGCAGCATAACGTCTGCGATCTTCCATAGTAGTTCCTCCATTATTTGCTGTGAGAATTTCTAATACTTCATTGTAATCTTCCATAGAAGATACACAAAGGGTGTCTTTAAAATTTTTTGCTGCAGCTCGAATTAAGGAAATTCCGCCAATATCTATTTTTTCAATGATATCTTGTTCTGAAGCTCCAGAAGCTACCGTTTTTTCAAAGGGATACAAGTCTACTATTACAATATCCAATTGCGGAATTTCATATTGTGCCATTTCTGCCACATCACCTTGGTGATCCTGACGATTTAGAATACCACCAAAGACTTTAGGATGCAGTGTTTTTACACGACCACCCAATATCGAAGGATACGAAGTAACATCTTCTACAGCCACTACGGGGATTCCTAAATCTTTAATAAATTTTTCTGTTCCGCCAGTAGAGTACAGGGTTATGCCTAACTCGTGCATTTTTTGCACTAAGGGAGCAAGACCATCTTTGCTAAAAACAGAAACTAATGCGGAACCCGCTTTTTTAATGTCATTCATGGTATTATTCTAACTAAAATTGGATAAGTTGCAAAAATAGGGATTTCAAGCCTTTTGACCTTTTATAATAGGGTGTAAATTTGAGGAAGTTGTAACATATTTTCAACATATACGTCTTATCTTTAATTTTCGAAAATAGTCTACATGTTTATCTACCTAAGAGTACTTAATGAAAGTTTTAGATTTGCCCTAAATGCCTTGCGCAACAACAAGCTGCGTACCTTTCTATCTCTTATGGGAGTTACCGTAGGTATATTCTCTATAATTGGGGTGCTTGCGGCAGTAGATTCGCTTGAGCGAGAGATTAAAGGGAGTTTATCATCTCTTGACCAGAATACCATGATTCTCACTCATATTTCTTTTGGTCCTTCGGAAATACCGAGATGGAAAAGAGAACAATTTCCTATGATTAATTATGATGATTTTCAATATTTGGACAGAACCATGCCAGATGTAAAGGCAATGGCGTACGTTTTAAACGTCGGTTCTCAGACAATAAAGTATAATGATGAGGTCATAGAAAATGTAGGGATAGGAGCTACTACAGATGGTTATTATGAAATAGAGGCTTTGCAGTTTGAACAAGGGCGTTATTTTAATGAAGCTGAGTCTGTTGCTGGATCCAATGTAATTGTAATAGGTAATGAGATTAGGAATAAACTTTTTGGAGAAGGCGTAAATGCTCTAGGTAAAAAGATTCGAATTTTTAGCCGCAAGCTTACGGTAATAGGAGTACTAAAAAAGGAAGGTGCTGGTCTTTTTGGCGATTCTAAGGATGAAGTGGTCTTGCTTCCTGTAAATATTGCAAGAAGAATTTATGGAGATAACAATAGATCTACTTTTCCTCAAATAGTCTTGTTGCCAGAATCTGGAACTGATGATGCTGAGTTTTTAGCCACAGTAGATCAAAAATTGCGTAATAAAAGGGGTCTCAAGACAGGAGAAGTAAGCAATTTTTTTATTAATCAATTAAAAGGTTTTACCGATTTTATAGATAATATTATTGGATTCTTAACCGGAGTTGGTTGGGGTATTGGTGGTTTTGCTCTTTTAGTGGGAGGTTTTGGTATAGCTAATATTATGTTTGTAAGTGTGCGGGAACGTACCAATCTTATTGGAATTCAAAAAGCCCTAGGAGCTAAAGGAAGATTTATTCTATTTCAGTTTTTATTTGAATCTATTATTCTGTCCATCTTAGGAGGAATTATAGGTTTATTTTTAATTCAAATTATTATTTTCTTATTGGGAATATCGCCTGTAGGAGAAAGTTTTGAATTTGTTCTTTCTGCCAAGAATATTGTTCTAGGCCTGTCCACTACATTTTTTATCGGAATAATTGCCGGTATCATACCTGCCATAGGTGCCGCAAGATTAGATCCCGTAGAAGCGATTAGAACTGGTATGTAGTTCCTAAGAAATAGGAAGTTCTTTTATTATAGTTCGCGCCGTATAGCCTATTTGATTTGGCTTAATTAATCCATCCTTTTCATAACTTTTATGAGAAACGATTTTAGGTAATCGCCCTAATGTGTTATTTTTGTCTTCCACCCTTACTAAGGGTATAATTATATCTCAATTTAGATGAAGAAAGTCACTAAAGAAACCTACCTTAATTGGTACGAAGAAATGCTCTTCTGGCGCAAGTTCGAAGACAAATTAGCACAAGTCTATATTCAGCAAAAAGTACGTGGATTCTTGCACCTGTATAATGGTCAAGAAGCGATACTGGCAGGGGCTTTGCACGCAATGGACTTGAGTAAAGACAAAATGATTACGGCATATCGTAATCACGTGCAACCCATTGGTATGGGGGTTGATCCTAAACGTGTGATGGCAGAGTTGTATGGTAAAGGAA
>CAZXMY010000243.1:0-4087 GCA_964641325.1 uncultured Flavobacteriaceae bacterium
GTTGGACACTTTATCTGAATCCGATTATGATAATATAACTGCAATAGCTTCTGAAATATGTCACACAAGGATTTCGTTAGTTACCTTAGTGGACAATAACCGTCAATGGTTTAAGTCTCATCATGGTCTTAATGTTAGGGAAACGCCAAGAGAGGTAGCTTTTTGTGCTCACGCAATTCTGGACGAACATAACGTTTTTATTGTACAAGATGCTCGAGAGGATGAACGTTTTCACGACAATCCTCTGGTTACAGATGATCCCCATGTGATTTTTTATGCCGGTGTTCCTTTACTAAGTGATCAAGGTCTACCTCTAGGTACTCTCTGTGTTATTGATGACCAACCTAAAGAACTAAACGCAGGACAAATACAATCCCTTAAGTCTCTCGCGAATCAAGTAATGAACCTTTTAAGCTTAAGAAAAACCAAATTAGTTTTAGAAAAAACAAAAGAATCCTTAGAAGAAAAAAATCAAGAATTGGAGCACTTTGCGGGTATGGCCGCACACGACTTGAAGTCTCCATTATTTGGTATTAAAGGACTTGCAGAATTCTTAATTAAGGATAATGGTCACCAGATTGATGCCTCAGGAAATAAAATGCTGAGTGTTATCTTAAAATCTTCTAATCAATTAATAGACTTAATTTCCGATCTGCTGGACTACAGTACCAGTGATAACATTTTCAATGAACATAAAACAGCGATAAACCTAGACGAATTAATACATACGATATCCAACCTTGTTTCATATGAGAAAAATGTATCTATTAATTTTGATTCTGCAATAATTTCAATAGTCGCCAATAGGTCTGCCTTAGATCATATATTAATTAACCTATTCACAAATGCCATAAAGTACAACGACAAGACAAAATGTGAAATAGATGTTAGAGTTTCTGATTGTAGTACTTATTACAAATTTGAAATTCAAGACAATGGTCCTGGAATCCCATTAAAATACCAAAACAAAATTTTTCAATTATTTAATAAGGGCATAAGTAAAAAATTAACAGGTAGGTCTAGCCACGGAATTGGACTAGCAACAGTTAAAAAAATAGTAAACAAATGCGGTGGAATTGTAAAAGTACAGTCTGCAGAAGGTAAGGGAGCCAAATTTATATTTACACTAGAAAAATAAACCTTTGTAGCTCGTTTAACAGTGCTATAAGCGCTCGAGAAAATGAAATCCTTTTGATTCTTAGAAGGCCTATACAATCATTTTATACATTCTAATTACTAGTATCACATACGACCTAGACTTCCATACATGTAAAATTTAAAAAACAATCACTTTAGACCTTAGGTTCATTTCAGAGGATAAAATTCAACAATGAGAAGGGTTTAGTCCCGAATCAACGGCAAAGTCGAACAGCGCAATAAGCCTTCTTGCTTGGCAATTTCTGCATAAGGCACCTCTTCTACAGTTATACCATGACTACGCAACCAGCCATTAAGGCGAGTAAAATTCTTTTCTGAAATTACCACATCTGGCGCGATGCTAAATACATTTGAGTTCATATTATACATCTCTTCCTTATCTATTTCAAAGAGATTGTCTTTACCAAATAACGAGACCAACCATTCATACTCCTCTTCTTTAAGGAATCCATTTTTGTGTATAATCGCTTTGTCTTTTCCTACAGGTTGAAAACAACAATCTAGATGTAAAGCATTTTCCCTGGGATTTGTGTTATGCTTAAGCAATTCAAAAGAGACGACCTTTTTTTTAGGAAATAGCTCTGCAAGATAATGTACAGCTTCCCTATTCGTTCTTGCAGTAATAAAATCAGGATAGTCTTCACCTGTATAGGTTCCTACAAAAATATAATCTCCCCAAGGCATAACGTCACCACCTTCAATATGCGCATCTTCTGGTAATCTAAAAACTTGCGTAGGAGCTATTTGATCAATTACATACTGTATGGCATCTATCTCTCGTTCTCTATCCGGTAAGATATTTGCTTTGATAAACTTGTTATCAATAACAAAACCGATATCTCTAGAAAAAATCTGATTGTAATCAGCAATTACTTCAGGCCTAAATACTTGGACATCATACTTCTTAAAAACAGCTGCAACGGCTTCCATTTCTGGAATCATATCCTTTTCTAGAGGATATGTACCAGCCTGAATATGCAAGGCACTTTTCGGATCATAGGCATCTTCGAGCTTAGGAGTAGGGCCACAGCTTTGCGCAGTTCCTAAAATAACAGACCTAAGCCGTGAGGTTTCGTCTTTAATGTTTAATTTGAGCATAAAGCTAAGATATAGAATGAATAGGAGTGAAACAATTTTAGCTTTCGCGAAAGCGTAATTCTAAACAAAAAAAGCGCCCCTCAGGGCGCTTTACTAATTAAACTGTTAATTTTTTATCGTGCCGAAAGCTCTTTAAATTCTCTTAAGTTCTCGCCTATATACACTTGACGCGGTCTTCCGATAGGTTCTTTACGCTCACGCATTTCTTTCCATTGTGCAATCCAACCAGGAACTCTACCTAGGGCAAACATTACAGTAAACATTTCTACAGGAATCCCTAAGGCTCTATATATAATTCCAGAATAGAAATCTACATTAGGATATAGTTTTCGATCTACAAAGTAAGGATCACTTAGTGCTTCTTTTTCTAATCCTTTTGCAATATCCAATACTGGGTCTTCGATGCCAAGTTGACCTAATACATCATCTGCAGCCACTTTAATAATTTTTGCTCTTGGGTCAAAATTCTTATATACTCTGTGACCAAAGCCCATTAATCTAAATGGATCTGACTTATCTTTTGCCTTAGCCATATATTTTTTTGTATCTCCGCCATCCTCTTTTATCGCTTCTAGCATTTCTATTACCGCTTGGTTTGCTCCACCATGTAATGGTCCCCATAAAGCTGATATTCCAGCAGATATGGATGCAAATAAACCAGCGTGTGATGATCCTACTATACGTACAGTAGAGGTAGAACAATTCTGCTCATGATCTGCATGTAAAATAAGTAACTTATCTAATGCGTCAATAACGGCCTTATCTACTTTATACTCTTCATTAGGTTTTGCAAACATCATTTTATGAAGGTTGGCTACATAACCTAATGTGTTATCGCCATAATCTAAAGGTTGGCTTTTTTTCTTGCGCATAGCCCAAGCTGCAAGTACCGGAAACTTAGCTAGTAACTTAACTATCGCCTGGTACATCTCTTCCTCAGAATCTACATTAACTGTTGTAGGATTAAATGCTATTAAAGCAGACGTTAAAGCACTCAATACTCCCATAGGATGCGCCGATTTGGGAAAACCGTCAAGAATTTTCTTCATATCCTCATCTACATGAGATTCTGCTTTTATATCGCTATGAAATTTTTCTAATTGATCTTTTGTAGGTAATTCGCCAAAGATAAGGGCAAAGGCTACTTCCAAGAAATCTGCTTTCTCTGCCAGATCTTCGATTGCATAACCTCTATACCTTAATATGCCTTTTTCTCCGTCTAGAAAAGTTATGGCGCTCTCACAAGAGCCGGTATTCTTATATCCTGGATCTATAGTAGTTATGCCTCCAGAGGCTCCTCTTAGTGTTTTTATATTTATTGCACGTTCATTTTCTGATCCCGTAATTATTGGGAATTCTATACTATTACCATCTATAGTAAGGGTTGCTTTATCTGCCATTTTTGATCTGCTATTAAAGGGATTAAAAAAATATGAGGTTTGCTAAATTACAAAAAAGAGTCGATTTTTTTAACATTTACTAACAGTAAAAGGGTTAAATAATACTTAATAAATCAAACGAGCTATTTAATTAGATTAAAATTGTTTTAGGGAAGAATTGAAAACCTAAGTAAACCAAGCAAAATTTTTCAAAAAAAAAGACACATACATAGTATGTGCCCTTTTACCCAACTTCAAACCTAGATTCTGATTATTACACCAGAAAATAATTCTTTAAAAAAGGATGAGTATATCATATAGGGACTCATCCTTTACCCAACTTAAAATCGTTTTGCTGGTTCATTCACTAACTTGCAATACTTAAGGTGAGTAGAATCATGATTTAAAGAAGATTTATCAAAAATATAAAGTGTAAATATTATATTATATAC
>CAZXMY010000244.1:0-4060 GCA_964641325.1 uncultured Flavobacteriaceae bacterium
TGCAAATATACAATGCTTATTTTATCCTAACCAAATAAAAATGAAAAATAATTTATCTTTTTTTTGACCAAAATTATAACACATTAAATATGAGTAATTTTGACCATTAAATGGATGGCAAATATATAATAGATTGCAAGGAAGGTCATGAATTGTTAATAAATTCATACCACACATAGTTAAGCCAAATACTTAATTAATTAGTAGGTGTAACAGGTCTCCATTTATTACTTAATTCCAGATACTTAAAGCCTAATGCATTTTCTTGAGGTTCTAGTATACCTGACTGAAAGGATCGCTGGAGGATATCTTCTATAAGATAGTCTTCTTCTATTGTGAAGGGATCGAATTCTTTTTTTAATGAGAGATCAAAAGCGCTTGCGGTGGTATTGTACCAGAATGCCTTCCATCCACTCCTTAATCGCTTGACCAATTCAAAGGCAGTATCACCCGTTTGTCTGTGTATTAATTTTATAAGTATTTGCCCTTCTGTTCGTGTGAGTTTTTTGAGCTCGCTGGCAAACTCATCTTCCAAGTATTTGTGTATAATTTTTGTATACCTCTTTTTGGCTCCTTTTCCCTCAATAGAATCTAGCCGGTTATTAAGCGCTACTAAACGTTCTGCAGCGAGCTTAGAATAGGGGTAAACTTTTCGGGTTTTTCTTCGTAATATGAGATAGGTTCTTCGCTTCTCCTTATTCTCAAACTTTAATCGTTTAAAAACGATAACTTCATTTAAATCTATTGCACTTCTAGGTATGGTATCACCTTCTATTATATAATAGTCATAATAGTCTTCTCCTGGATCAACAAGAGTATCCTGAGCTTGAAGACTCAACCAAGGCATAATTAGAAGTATGAATATAAACTTGCGCATGTTTTTATTTCGCTTTAAGCGAAAACTATTCCAAAATTAATTATTACGGTGTAAAAATGTCTCCTCTCTTCGTATTAATATTGTTATTTTAGTAAAAAATTATAAAGTATATGGCTTCAAAAAGCATTCTAAGCAAAAAATCAATAGACTTTTTAGAAAGATATTTAAACAATGCGGCTCCTACGGGTTATGAATGGGACGGGCAAAAAATGTGGATGGATTATCTCAAACCGTATGTAGATGAGTTTATTACAGACACCTATGGTACGGCTGTCGCGGTAATTAATCCGAAAGCAAAATATAAAGTTGTTATAGAAGGACACGCCGATGAAATTTCTTGGTATGTAAACCATATTGCTGATAACGGTCTTATATATGTTATACGTAATGGTGGAAGTGATCACCAGATTGCTCCTTCCAAAGTGGTGAATATTCATACTAAGAAAGGTATTGTAAAAGGTGTTTTTGGATGGCCCGCGATACATACCCGCAATAGAGCTAAGGAAGAACCGCCTAAGCCCAACAATATATTTATAGATATAGGCGCAAAAGACAAAAAGGAAGTGGAAAAAATGGGCGTACATATAGGATGTGTTATTACCTATCCCGATACTTTTCATATCCTGAATAAGGACAAGTTTGTGTGCCGTGCTATCGATAATCGCGCAGGCGGTTTTATGATTGCCGAAGTGGCAAGATTGCTTCACGAGAATAAAAAGAAACTGCCTTTTGGTCTTTATATTACGAACTCTGTTCAAGAAGAGATAGGTTTGAGAGGAGCGCAAATGATTGCAGAGCGCATACAACCTAATGTTGCTATTGTAACAGATGTTACTCACGATACAACCACGCCTATGATTGATCAAAAGGTGCAAGGAACTGCACAAATAGGAAAAGGTCCTGTAGTTGCCTATGCACCAGCGGTACAACAAAAATTGCGTGATCGTATTACGGAAACGGCAGAAAAGAATAAGATTCCTTTTCAAAGAGCTGCACTTTCTCGTGCCACAGGAACAGATACAGATGCTTTTGCCTACAGTGGCAGTGGTGTTGCCTCTGCACTTATCTCTTTACCGCTGCGCTATATGCATACAACGGTGGAGATGGTACATCGTGAGGATGTGGAAAATGTCATTAAGCTTATTTATGAAACACTGCTCACAATTAAGGATGGAGAAACCTTCAGCTATTTTGAATAAATAATCTATTTTTGTAAGAAAAATCTTCGATATTTAACATTTAACTGTTATGAGAAACTGAAGATTTAATCAATATAACACATACTTAACAAATCATTAATACTGCAAAGTAGTTAATAGATTAGTTTTGTGGTACAACATATTTTTATTTAAACAAATCCCAAATTATGAGACATTTTTTAAAATTAACATTTGCTACGCTTCTATTAATAGCAGTAGGCTGTCAGAATGAGGATAGTATCCTTACCGATTCATCAATAGCAACTTCTGATCTAGCATCAGATGTTTACCAAAATTCTAATGCAGGAATATATAATGGTGTATTTACCACTGTAGATGGGCAAGAAAGAGGAAGTATTCAGGTAAGCATTCCAGCAGATGAAACGAGACAAGCTTTTGCTCTATTAACATTTTCTTCGGGAATAGAAAGTACGATTACAGCAACGCAAAGAATAGTTTATAATGAAACAGTGACTAATTTACTTTTTGAGGTGAACCAGACTTCCTTCTATTTTTCTGTAGAAGCTAATGGATCCAATCCAGCTATAACAAGCGTTATATTAAATAACAAGGAAGGACATGTTTTGATACGAAAACATACGACAAGAGCACCTGTCACTCCTATTCCAGGCACCTATGTTTGTACAGATTGTGGTACGCATCCTGTTTTAGACAATAGCACGACCCAAACCTTTAATATCTTAATGTTTACGACACCTGATGGAGATAGCATGTTTGACACAGAAGTTGCTTTAGGAATGAATATTTTTACAGGTACTGGAACACAAATGAATTGTATTGCAGACGGAACGGAAACCAGCTGTGATATTTCTGGTGATTTTATGGTAAGTGGTGCTCCTATTACTTGGACAGGTTCACATACATTTAATAATGAAATATCCGGACCGCAGGATTGTTCTGGTGCTTCTGGAAATTGGACTTTTGAGAGTATTAATTTTGGCACCTTAATGGGAACTTTTGAGAGTGATAATAGTTGCGCTCCTACTCCAGGTGGACTTTTTATTAGTGAAATTGCAGATCCTGATAATTTTAATGGAATGGGGCAAATGAATGCGCGGTTTATAGAATTTACTAATGGAAGCACTGCCAATTTAGATATTAGTGGCTATCAAGTACAATTATTTTCAAATGATAATATGATGGCTGGCTCAACCCGTACTTTTCCTGCAAGTACAGTCTTAGCTCCTGGTCAAGTATTTGTTATTGCTAATAATGAAGAAGATTTCAATATGATTTATGCTCCTGCCGTGGCAGATGATGCTTTCGGAAGTTTTAATTCTAATGGAGATGACACCTACGTCCTCCTCGACAATAACGGCACCTTAATTGACATTTATGGAGATATAGGTGTGGATCAAACGGGTACTTGTGCAGAATTTGAAGATGGACGAGCGACAAGAGTACCAGGTACAACACAAGGCTCTACCACTTTTGATGAGTCTGAGTGGATTGTAAGGGCGGATAGTGCTATAATGGGATGTACAGATCACTCAAATGCTCCGCAGCAGGCACCTGCCGATTTTAACCCTGGGATATTTTAGAAGAGC
The DNA here is from genome assembly GCA_964641325.1 of uncultured Flavobacteriaceae bacterium. Classification (GTDB taxonomy): domain Bacteria; phylum Bacteroidota; class Bacteroidia; order Flavobacteriales; family Flavobacteriaceae; genus Dokdonia. The sequence continues at coordinate 3,645 of CAZXMY010000244.1, forward strand.
AGGAACTAAATGAATTTTATAAAAAAAGCCCTCTTTCAAGGGCTTTTTTTATATTCGTGCCTTACACAACCATTCAAGCGTGCTATTTAATTCCTTTGATTTTGGTTTATTCCTTCCTATAGTATTTTTACTATACTGGATACTAGGTAGCAAAAGATTAACCCCACAGAACGTCTTATTGTTATGCGCAAGCTATTTCTTTTACGGGATATGGGATTGGAAATTTCTTATCCTCATTTTTTTAAGTTCTATTGTAGATTTTTATGCTGGTAAAAAAATAGAAGCTAGCCCTCAAAAATCTCATAAAAAAATCTGGCTGTACTTAAGTGTTTTCTGGAATCTAGGAGTACTATTTACATTCAAATATTTTAATTTCTTTTTAGATAATTTCAAAGCTCTTTTTGATATTTCAGAAA
>CAZXMY010000245.1:0-4007 GCA_964641325.1 uncultured Flavobacteriaceae bacterium
AACTTGTAGATATATTAAAAGGTGAATTAGGAAAGTTTGATGCTTTAATTAAAGAGATGCCCATTATTCATGGATCTGAGCGGTCTGGAGATATTCCCCATAGTTTAGCAAGTATAGAAAAGGCTAAAAAAAATGTAGGATATAAACCTCAATACAGTATAAAAAAAGGTCTTAACGAAGCAATGGCTTGGTATTGGGAAAATTTAAAATAAGAACTAATGCTTTCGCGAAAGCTTAAACCATAAAAATGGCAGAAATAAAAATAGGAGTAATAGGTCTTGGTTATGTAGGGTTACCACTAGCAAGATTATTTGGAACAAAATTTAGTACCGTAGGTTTTGATATTAATGAGGAGCGTATAACTGAATTGAATAATGGGGTAGATACAACATTAGAAGTTGAAGATGATATATTAAAAGAAGTTCTTAAATCTTCTAACGATAGTTCAAACGGTTTGTTCTGTTCGAGTGATGTAGAGGATATAAAGGGTTGTAATTATTATGTTATTACCGTTCCGACCCCAATAGATAAAAATAACCGTCCTGTTTTGACACCTTTATATAAAAGTAGTGAAAGTGTCGGAGCTGTACTAAAAAAGGGAGATATAGTGATATACGAAAGTACTGTGTATCCAGGAGTAACTGAAGAGGAGTGCGTTCCCGTGCTTGAAAGAGTGAGTGGTCTTACATTTAATAAAGATTTTTATGTAGGCTATTCTCCTGAACGGATTAATCCGGGCGATAAATTGCATACGGTAGAAAAAATTTTGAAAGTAACTTCAGGAAGTACACCCGAAGTAGGAAAAAAAGTAGATGCTTTGTATGCCTCTGTTATAGAAGCTGGAACGCACCTAGCACCAACTATTAAGGTTGCAGAAGCAGCAAAGGTTATAGAAAATTCTCAGCGTGATATAAATATTGCTTTTGTAAATGAGCTGGCCAAGATTTTTAATTTAATGGGCATAAATACGCAAGACGTCCTAGAAGCTGCTGGTACAAAGTGGAATTTTTTACCTTTCATACCAGGATTAGTAGGAGGGCATTGTATAGGAGTAGATCCCTATTATCTCGCTCAAAAAGCCCAAGAAATGGGCTATCATCCTGAAATAATTTTAGCAGGAAGGAGACTTAATGACAGCATGGGATCATATGTTGCTAGTGAGGTGGTTAAGCTTATGCTTAAAAACGATATCAAGGTAAAAGGAGCTAAAATACTGGTTTTAGGAATTACATTTAAAGAGAATTGCCCAGATATACGAAATACAAAAGTGGTAGATGTGATAAGTAACTTAAAAGAATTTGGTATTGATGTTACTATTTTTGATCCCTGGATTGATGTGCAAGAGGTGCAGGATGAATATGGGTTAATAGCACACACATCACCACCATCAGAAAAATTTGACGCTATTATCCATGCCGTGGCGCATGCAGAGTTTATTAAAATGAATTTAGCTAACTTTAAAGCATCCAATGCTATTATTTATGATGTAAAAGGGACTTTGCCTATTGCTGTTGATGGAAGGTTATAGATGAAAATACTTATTACAGGTGGAGCGGGATTTATAGGGTCGCACGTTGTAAGACGTCTTGTGACAGGATATCCCTCTTATGACATCTTTAATCTAGATGCTCTAACATATGCCGGTAATCTTGAGAATCTTGTAGATATAGAGAAAGCTCTTAATTATCACTTTATAAAAGGAGATATTACAGATCAACAGTTTATTGATACACTATTTGACAAGCATCATTTTGATAAAGTCATACATCTCGCAGCAGAATCTCATGTAGATCGCTCTATTGTAGATCCTTTATCCTTTGTAAAGACAAATATTTTAGGAACTGTAAACTTGCTTAATGCATGTAAATCAATATGGAAAGATAGTTTTACAGATAAACTATTTTATCATATAAGTACAGATGAGGTCTATGGAAGTCTCGGTGAAGAAGGCTTCTTTACAGAGGAAACGGCGTATGACCCTAATTCGCCCTACTCAGCCTCTAAGGCAAGTTCTGATCATTTTGTACGAGCCTATCATGAGACCTATAAGTTGCCTGTAGTGATTTCCAATTGTTCCAATAATTATGGACCTAATCATTTTCCAGAGAAGCTTATTCCATTATTTATTAATAATATCATAAATGAGAAAGAACTTCCTGTATATGGCGATGGAAAGTACACTAGAGACTGGTTATTTGTGAAGGATCACGCCACGGCTATTGATACCGTATTACACAAAGGTAAAGTAGGAGAGACCTACAACATAGGCGGATACAATGAGTGGCAAAATATAGATTTAGTACGACTGTTGTGTGATCTTATGGATGAGAAGCTTTCGCGAAAGCAAGGTTCTTCCCAACAACTCATTACATTTATTACAGATCGTCCTGGACACGATAAGCGTTATGCTATAGATGCGTCTAAAATTACAAAAGACTTGGAGTGGAAACCATCACTTACTTTTGAAGAAGGGTTAAAACTCACAATTGATTGGTATCTTAGTAATCCACAATGGTTGGAGAATGTTACCTCTGGTAATTACCAAGAATATTATAAAAAAATGTACTCCTAATGAAAGGAATTGTTTTAGCAGGTGGCGCAGGAACCCGTTTATATCCACTCACAATTTCTGTGAGTAAGCAGCTATTGCCAGTTTATGATAAACCCATGATTTTTTATCCTATATCGGTATTAATGCTGGCTGGAATAAAAGAAATTTTAATAATTACTACACCAGAAGATCAAGCCTTATTTATTAAGTTATTGGGTGATGGATCCTATTTAGGCTGCACCTTCGAATATGCAGTACAAGAAGAGCCTAATGGCCTGGCTGAAGCATTTATTATCGGTGCAGATTTTATAGGAGATGATAAAGTAGCTCTAGTATTAGGCGATAATATTTTTTACGGTAATGGTTTGAGTAAGATGTTACAAACCAAAAATAATATAGAAGGCGCTGCTATTTTTGCATATCCAGTGCGAGATCCTGAACGTTTTGGGGTTGTTGAGTTTGATAATAATCATAAGGCGATTAGCATAGAAGAAAAACCTGTACATCCTAAATCTAATTATGCAGTACCTGGTTTGTATTTTTATGATAATAGGGTATTAGAGATTGCTCGTACAATAAAGCCCTCTGCTAGAGGCGAAAAAGAAATTACTGCTGTTAATAAGGTGTATCTTGACAATGGAGAATTAGAAGTAGCTGTAATGAGCAGAGGAATGTCTTGGTTTGATACGGGTACGGTAGATGCCTTAGATGATGCTACAGAGTTTATACGAGTGATACAACATAATCAAAGCCAGATGATTGCTTGTCTAGAGGAGATCGCCTATAGAATGAGTTGGATTACCTATGACGATTTTAAGCGATCTGCCAGTCGTTATGGTAAAGGAGCCTATGCGGCTTATATAAATGCCTTATAAATGGAAATATTAACTACTAATTTTAGAGATTTACTCATTTGCAATCCTAAGGTATTTAAAGATAATCGTGGTCATTTTTTTGAGTCTTTTAATTTAGAACAATTTAAAAAGCTCTCTGGCTTGTCGCCGCAATTTGTTCAGGACAATCAATCCTTGTCCAGTTTTGGGGTATTGCGAGGACTTCATTTTCAAAAAGGTGCTATGGCGCAAGCAAAACTCGTTCGTGTTTTGCACGGAGAAGTATTAGATGTAGTGGTAGATTTGAGAAAAGATGAGCCTACCTTTGGGCAATCCTTCTCTATTGTATTATCTGCGGCTAATAGAACACAATTGTATATACCTCGTGGGTTTGCCCATGGTTTTCTGGTACTAAGTGCAGAAGCAACTTTCTTTTACAAGTGTGATAATTTTTATGATAAGCAAAGTGAAATAGGCTTAAAATATAATGATCCTCATCTGGATATTAACTGGCATTTGCCCGAAGGAGATATTATCTTATCTGAAAAAGATAAACAGCTACCAGATTTTAAAACAGTACAAACGCTGCTGTAATGAATACAGAAAAAATTAAGGTTTTGGTA
>CAZXMY010000246.1:0-3996 GCA_964641325.1 uncultured Flavobacteriaceae bacterium
CAGATTATATTAGCATTACAATGGATAAATGCAATCGCTCGGCTGTACACAAAAAGTCTAGAACAAAATTTAGAATTTCTTGCAGATGCCGCTGCTTTAAACACCATAGATTCTTCTAAGGCCTATCAATATACGCTTGTCAAGGTTTCATCAACCGCATTCCGACCTGCGCTTACTAATCAATTTTATCATTCATTAATCAAAAAACGAATCGTTATGTTAAACAAAGAAACGTCACGCAGACGAAATTTATTAAAATTAGGACTTGTACTTCCGGTACTTGGGGTTTTTATGTACAGTTTTAATGTAAAAGAAGTTATCGAATATAGAGAAGCAGCGGTAGATAATATTGCTTTCGCGAAAAGCCTAGCTGCAGAAGCCACGGCAGACTCAAAAATGCCTTCTCAAGAATTTACTATAGATGCCCACTCAGACAAAGCTTATTTAAAATCAATTGAAGCCTATTTTAAAAATACCTTTGCGAGTACCGAAGTACGTTTTACCGCACTGAAATATAAGGATGAGCAGCTAATAGGTTTTGATTTTGAGACAAAAATGAAAGGTGAGTCTCGTTTTATCACGCAGTATTCTACAAATCAGGCGTCATGGGTATCACTCCGTTTAAAATTACACCCATAAAAGAACACGAGATATTACAACGTTTTACAGATGGTCATGACATACTATTTACGCCAGAAGGTTCTCATACAACCATTACTGTCCCAGACAATGAAGACATTATTGGTAAAGACCCTATTATCGTATTAAATGGATCTGTTATTGAAGATAATAGCGACAAAACTAGCTATACTGCTTCTGCAGGTGTAAAAATGGTGAATCCCAAAGAAGCCGTTGCTCTTTATGGTAAGGCTGCTAGTGGTGGAGCAATTGTTATAGAAGATCCTACAGCATCTAGCAAACAGCTCAATAATAAAGCATTTGTGATTAATCACACTACGACAGAAGCTCAAATAAATGCTATTGAAGACTATTTTAGAGAAAATCATCCCGATGCACTTATCCAAATTTATGATGTTAAGCGTGACCTAAATGGAGAGATTCAATCGTATAGAGTACGTACTAAATTTGACAGCACTTCAGAATGGCAAAATATTTTAGAAGTCAACAATAAAAACTCGGTTGCCCAAGGTCTACAAATCCGCTATCTAAGTGGTGAGATTCAATTAATAGAACTCGGTTCAAAAGGTATAGAAATGCGCAGTTCGAATAAAGGATTGTTTGTTGACAACAAAACTTTAGGCAAGGGACTTACTGGCTTTGTAGAAGGAATGGAAGCTTTGGTAAAAAGTAACAACAACGATGTACTATTACATTTCACTAAAAATACTACGGATACAGAATTAGATCAATTTAAAGCCAAATTAAAAAAAGAACACGATATCGATTTGAGTTACACTGTTCGCCGCAATGAAAAACGTGAGATTACTACAGTACAAATAAGCTATACTGGGGATACAAAAAACGGAAACTACAGTGTAAGTGGTGACAAACCTATTGAAGATTTTTATTTTTCTATCGATGAGAATAACACCATTGGTTTCTGGTCGGTCAAGCTAGAAGAACGTTTAGAAAAAGAAGAAGACCGTAGGCAAGAACGTCGTGAACTTATAAATAAGAGAAAAGAGAAAATGGCTGCCCAAAGAGAGAAAGCCCATGCGCAATTAGAAAAAACAGCGGAACAGTTAAAAGCGCTTAGAGAAAAGAGAGTGTCGCAAATAGAAAGTAAGAGTGAAGAGATGCGTGAGAAAATGGCTGCCATGCGGCGAGAATTAGAGCTCCAACAAGAAGAATTGAAAAAACGCTTCGAAAATAGTAGTCAAGAAAAAGACCACGGTTATGCGAGCATAGATGGAACGACCTATTATTTTGTAAATGCAAATGGCGAGACAAGGTTTTATGATCGATTTGGCCAAGCCATAGCTAAAGATGATCCCTTATATGACAAACTTATTAAACAAAAAAACACAAACAAGAGTCAAGGAAATATAGATAACAGCCAGACTCAAAATGCCAAAACCATCAAAACGCTTACCATCAACAAAAATTCCACTGATTTAGAAATAGTCCAGATATCCAATAGTCTTATTGCTCACGGCGCTTCTCTTACGATGAGTAAAATAAAGCGCAATACTGAGGGCGAAATTATAAAGTATCGATTGAAATTTGACGATGGAAAGGGCTCGAAGATCGCTGCCTCTAGTGGATCAGATGACGCCATTAGTCCTATCAACATTAATTTTGATCAAAATGGAACTATCAGCCTAGAGCAATAGTATATAAAGAGTAAATCAATTTTTTATTTACTCATTCAATTCATAAAGCCATCCAATGCAAAAATTACTTTTCTTAGTTGCAGTTGTACTCTTGTACAGCTGCAATAAGGACACTATAGCCGTAAGCGAAACAGAGGCGCAAATAGCGTCACGGGTTCCTAACCTAAAATTTCAAAAGCTTCTTAATGACACGCAGTCAGAATCTAATTTATATGATTATAAAGAAGATTTTATTATTCTTGACTTTTGGGCTACTTGGTGTGGACCTTGCCTTACCGCATTTCCCAAAATGAGTGATTTACAAAAAACCTTTAAAGGGAAGCTAAAAATTATTGCCGTTACAGATGAAGGGCCAGAACGTATCGAAGCCTTCTTAAAAAATAGACCCCAGCAATTTACCGTCGCCATAGACGAGGACAAAGTAATTAATAACTATTTTAAACACGTTTATATCCCTCATTACGTAATCCTGGACAAGAATAAAAAAGTAGTGGCAATCACAAATGGAGAATATATTACTAAAGAAACTATCGCTAAACTCATCGCAGGTAAAGCAGTCACTTTTAAAGAGAAGAAAGAAAATCTAACATTTGACCCCAATAAACCATTGGGCACTGTGGATAAACCTATTGTTTACCAGACTACCCTCCTTCCCTATAATAAAGACATTATGGGAATGACTAGCATAGGATCATTAGAAAGTAACAGACTCTTTGCCTATAATACAACCTTCACGTCAATGCTTAGAACAGCCTTTCAGTACTCCTATAGCCGAACAAAAGAACAACTAAAAAATCCAGAAAAACACGAGTTTAAAGAGGAGAATAGATATTCATATGAAATGATTTATCCGGATTACCTATTTGAGGAGCGATTAGAACTTATGAAACAAGATATAGAAAAGCTGTCTGGACTTAAAGCGACAATCAAAACAGAACTCTCAGACGTTTTTGTATTGCAAAAGATACCTAACTCAACAGTGGTTATTCCCATATCCACACAATTGCCTAATCCAGATAGAACATTGCGCTATGGCGAAGGAATTACATTACAAGGAGAACCTATGGAACGTTTAAGAAGTTATTATGAAGAAGTAGTACAATTACCCGTAGTAGATGAAACGAACTATAATAAAGTATACGACATAGCCGTAAAATGGTTTGAAGAAAACCCCGAACAAGGACTAGCTGAATTAAACAAATATGGCCTAGAACTTAAAAGGTCCAAGCGAAATGTAGACTTCTTAATAATCACAGATTGATTAGGTCTTTAGCGCAAATTCGGTAGTGTATTGTGCATAGTGTCACCTTTATAAGAGTGTTCATTAGGACAGACAGGTAAGCGCTACCCGGACTTATATCCTTTTTTTATGTACTTTTGAAGTGAAGATTCTTTTTGAGTCGGAAATCCCCCGTTATTTAAGATAAATTGTTTTTAAAACTATTCTGTAGTCGCATATGGAATGGCTTTTGCATACATTCCAGTTAAATGATAGGAAATCATGAAAAAATTAAAATTTTTACGAGTAATAAGTCTATGGATCTTGGGCCTAGTTTTCCCTTGAATGCTGTGGCACAAGCACCTGATAATCTTGATATTGAACCACTGTTTACCATAAATGCATCCACTACAGATGAAACATTAGAAAAGATAAAGTCAAAAATTAAAGAAGACTATCAAATTGATTTTATCTATACTTTAC
>CAZXMY010000247.1:0-3993 GCA_964641325.1 uncultured Flavobacteriaceae bacterium
CCCTTCATAGAATAATCCTATTGTTGTTTTTCCTCCAAACTCTCCTCCATAAGCAATCTCGTAAGAAGCATTTGCAGAAATACGACTTCCTAATGCAAAGTCAGAACGCGTCGCTCCTAAATTAGAGTTTTTACCATTAACTGTTTGAATATTTCTCCATTGCGAGCTATTCTGAGATGAAGTACCATCAAAGATCTTGTTTGACTCTCCATAAGCATAAGATACCTGTCCTTGGAAACCATTGTCAAATGGCTTTCTTAAGGTAAAAGATGCATTGGTTGCATCACCTTCACTAGTGTTAGATAATAAAATGATTCTACCATATGTGTCATCTATTTCATCTCCTCTATCGTAAAAAGGACGATTATCTGCTCCTTGGTATGTTCCAACTGGATCTCCCAGATTTAAGTTTTCATAAAACACGTCCTGCAGTACATCTGTATACGATAAATCAACTGAGGCGATTAATCCCCAGAATGGTAATTTTTGATCTATAGCTAAGTTGTACTTCCCTACTTGTGGTAATTTAAAATCTCTAGCTATTAAATCTATGTTACCACCAAGTCCTCCTGATCCCGGTGCAGGATCTGTAAATTGGTTGTTTACATCGGCTACAAACGGCTGTCCAAATTCGAAGTTAAATCCTCCAGTTACCCCATTATTATTATAGGTTCCTCCTGGCCATACAAGTGGTAATCTAGAAGTAAATACTCCCATTCCACCTCGTACTTGGGTCGTATTGTTGTCAAATACATCCCAGTTAAAACCTACACGAGGAGCAATCATTGCTGGACCATTTAATCCTTGACCTACTCGAGCACCTTGTAAATCTTTACCTGCCGCTTCAAGTAATCTTACAGTTCTTCCGTTGAAATCACTGTTGGTTGGACCATCTGCATAATACGGTAGATCTACACGGATACCTCCTGTTAACTTAAAGTTTTCTGCTACTTGCACCTCATCTTGCACATAAAATCCAGCTTGGAATGTACTAAAATCTGCAGATCCTGCCGACTCATCTCCTACCGTTCCATCTCCTACTAAAGAATACCCATGTTGGTAAACGTCTGCATCTTGTCCAGTTAAGAACTGGTTAAGACCTGTAGATAATAAATTTCCATCATCATCAAACTGATCTTCGAACGTATAATCTCCAAAGTTAAAAGCAAAGAATAGGTTCTTGGCACTGGCCCACTCTAAGTTTGTCCCTAAAGTTACTGTATGTCGTCCTGCAAAAATCTCAAAGTTATTGTTGATAGTAAAGATATCTTGATCTAGCAAGTTTGCCGTAGAAAAAGGCTCTGCTCCAAATGATAAAGTTCCTGCCCCGTCCTGAATATCTACAGTAGGAAAAGGACTTCCTAAAGGATCACGATCATCGCGTACTGCAGTATATCCTACTTTAAGGTTATTAGCATATTTCTGTCCTATAGTGGAGTTCCACTCAAAGGCTCCAGAATAGGTTTTTGTTACAAAAAACTCAGAACCGTTAATAAACCCTATGTTTCTATTCCCAGAATTACGAGCTTCAAGGTTTTCTGCCTCAACAAGACCAAATCGTAAATATAATCTGTTATTCTCATTTGCGTTCCAGTCTAAACGCAGGTTGATTTTATCACTGTCCAGTGTTCTTGTATTTGCATCAAAAATACCTGGGTTATATCCAAACTCAGATTGTAAAAAATTTACAAGACCATCTATATCTGCTTGAGAAGAATTACCAGTATAATTACTAAAATTAAAAGGTTGTGGTGTTTCTTCTTCTTGACGCTCATAGTTCGCAAAGAAAAATAATTTATCTTTTATGATAGGACCTCCAATACGAACTCCGTAGGTAGTTGCAGAAAACTCATCTAGCTTCTCTCTTGTTTCATCCTCTCCTACTAAGTCAACTGGTGTTTTTCCAGCTAAACTTTCATTTCTTATGAATCCATATGCACTTCCTTCCCAGTTATTCGAACCAGAGCGGGTTACCGCATTAATAGAACCTCCAGAGAAACCAGACTGTCTAACATCAAATGGAGCCAAGTTAATTTGGAAAGACTCAATTGCATCTACAGAGAAAGGATTAACTCCTGTTTGTCCTCCGTTCGTACCTGAACCTGCAAGTCCAAAAACGTCATTATTTACCGCACCATCAATATAAACAGCATTATAACGGTTATTCTGACCTCCTAATGAGATTGAAAAACCATCATTCCCTTCTGTAAGCTGTGCTTCTGGTGTAACTCTTGCAAAGTCTGCAATACTTCGAGATACTGCAGGTAAATTTGCGATATCTCTTTCTGAGATATTCGTTTCAGTTCCAGTCTTGTTACTGTTAAAAACGCCGTTTGCTCCTTGAGCAGTAATCACGATTTCATCAAGAGCGTTAGAGCTCTCTGCCATTGTCGTGCTAATTCTTTTAGACTCGCCAAGATTTAGTCTAAAACCATTTTCGGTGTAATCTTCAAACCCAACGTACGAAACTGTTACGTTGTAAGGACCTCTAGATTTCATATTTGTAATGCGGTAAAAACCGTCAAAATCTGTAATGGCTCCATAAACAGAACCTGTTGGCACGTGCGTTGCAACGACATTAGCCCCTGGAAGAGGATTCTCTGTGTTGTCTAAAACGCGACCTGCGATCGAACTTGTAGTTACCCCTTGTGCAAATGACGCTGCGGTCATAAGGAAAAGAGCTACTACTGATAAAAAAGTAATTTTCTTCATAATAAAATTGATTGAATTTAAGCTTAGCGCAAAATTACACTTTACCTAACCTGATCAACTTTATCCTAATGTTAATTAATTAACACTTTTGATGTTTTTGTAAACAATTCCTTAATACTTAGTTTTTTACAAGAAGAAAAATGTGTTATCCGCCAATTAACTAAGATTTATTCAATCAATTAACCTTTTTTGTAAGCATGTATTAATTGAGAAGTAGAACTATCGTGAGTCATATCGTTCACATTTTCAAAATCTGAAAGTACTTTTTTCGCAAGTTGTTTTCCAAGCTCTACACCCCATTGGTCATAACTATATATATTCCAAATCACTCCTTGTACAAAAATTTTATGCTCATACATTGCCACAAGCGCACCAAGTGATTTTGGGGTAAGTTGATCAATAAGAATGGTCGTAGTAGGCTTATTACCCTCAAACACTTTAAAAGGAATCAATTGCTCTTTTTGCTTTCGCGAAAGCGCACTATTCTCTAACTCCTTAGTCACTTGCTCTAAAGTTTTACCATTCATCAAGGCTTCTGTTTGAGCGAAGAAGTTTGCCATTAATTTATCCTGATGATCTTGATTCCCGTGTAATGCATTTTTAAAGCCAATGAAATCCGTTGGAATTAATTTTGTTCCTTGGTGGATTAATTGAAAAAATGCGTGCTGAGAGTTAGTACCTGGCTCACCCCAGATTATCGTACCAGTTTGATAAGAAACTCTTTCTCCATTGCGATCTACACTTTTTCCGTTACTCTCCATAATTGCCTGTTGCAAATAGGCTGGTAGTCTATGTAAATATTGAGAATATGGAATTACGGCCTCGCTCTCTGCTCCAAAAAAGTTATTATACCATACACTAAGCAAAGCAGTAATAACTGGAACATTTTCTTCAAATGGAGCTTCTTTAAAATGCATATCCATCTCAAAAGCACCTGACAATAGCTGCTCAAAATTATCATATCCTACAGCCAAGGCAATAGACAACCCTACTGAACTCCATAAAGAAAAACGACCTCCTACCCAATTCCACATTGGGAATACATTACTTGAAGAAATACCAAATTTCTCTATTGCCTCAAGGTTAGTAGATACGGCTGCAAAATGATTGCTCACCGCTTGTTCGCCTAATTGCTCTACAAACCACTTTCGAACGGTCGTAGCATTGCTTAAAGTTTCCTGAGTTGTAAAGGTTTTTGATACTATAACAAACAAGGTGGTCTCTGGATCTAGGCCTCGTAACGATTCCATTAAGTGATCTCCGTCTACATTAGAAATAAAT
>CAZXMY010000248.1:0-3987 GCA_964641325.1 uncultured Flavobacteriaceae bacterium
GTAAAAGAAGAACTTAATAAATTTATGTCTGCCATAAAGGCGAAGAGGTCTTAAATTTAAGGGGCATTATGAACAATTTCAAATCCCACTTCTTACTCGATCGGAGAAAAAGAAGTGGGATTTTGCTTTTGGCTACTCTCATACTTGGTCTGATTAGTTTTTTATTTTGGTACACACCTCAGAATGACCTAATCATTTCTCCAGAAGAAAAAGAGCGGGTTGCGCACTTTCAAGCGCAGGTGGATTCCTTAAAGCAAATCGCGTTAGAAGAAAAGCAACCTAAAATTTATCCCTTTAACCCTAACTTTATTACAGACTATAGAGGGTATACGCTAGGAATGTCTGTAGCCGAATTGGATAGACTGAAACGCTTTCGCGAAAGCGATAAATGGATAAACTCTGCGTCAGATTTTAAGAGGGTAACTAAGGTGTCAGATTCCCTACTCGCTGTCATTTCTCCTTATTTTAAGTTTCCGGATTGGGTTACAAATCCTAAACCTGAGACATCTTATACTTCAAAAAAGACATGGAAAACAGAGGAAGAAAAAGGAAAACTCAATAGCATCACTTACGAGGATCTTATGAAAATAGAGGGTATGGATCAAGAAGCAGCTCATAAAATAATAGCGCATCACAAGAAGGTGAGAGGTTACCTCGTCGATCAACAAATCTATGACGTATATGGGGTCGCTACAAAAATTAAACGAGCAGTTCTTAATGAATATACTGTAAAAGTAAAGCCTAACGTAATACTTCTTGATGTAAATCAAGCTACTGCTTCAGACCTCTCTACAATTCCCTTACTCAATTTTGACCTCGCCAAAGAAATAGTGGACTACCGCATTCTTCGAGAGGGTATAAAATCCCTAGAAGAGCTTAAAAATATTGATGGTATGACAGACTACAAATTTGAGAGAATTAAGCTATATTTGAGGGTAGATTAATACTGCTACATCAAGCCTAATTCGCACTTAGAATAGGCACTACAAAAACAAAGAATGAACAATATATATTTTACAGAAGAGCATCATTTATTCCGTCAGAGTTTAAGCGATTTTTTACAAAAAGAAGTAGTACCATATATAGAAAAATGGGAAGCTTCTGGCACTATAGAACGTTTTATCTGGGAAAAATTTGGTGAGATGGGATTTTTTGGAATCGCATATCCAGAAGAATATGGAGGGATGAATCTCGATTTCTTTTACACGGTAATTCTACTGGAAGAATTACAAAAGATAAAATCTGGAGGATTTGCAGCAGCCATCTGGGCTCACGCCTATCTTGCAATGACCCATCTTAATGCAGAAGGAGATGAGCGTATTAAAAAGGAATATCTTGCTCCGAGTATAACAGGTGAAAAAATAGGATGTCTTTGTATTACTGAGCCTTTTGGAGGAAGTGATGTTGCCGGTATGCGCACGACCGCAATAAAACAAGGAGATTACTATCTCATGAATGGCTCCAAAACGTTTATCACAAACGGCGTCTACTCAGATTATCTCGTAGTGGCCGCTAAAACAGCTCCAGAACTAGGAGGAAAAGGGATGAGTATTTTTATTATTGACAGAGATACACCTGGAGTATCTGCAACAAAGCTGGATAAGCTAGGATGGAGAGCATCAGATACAGGAGAAATCGCTTTTGATAATGTGAAAGTTCCTATTGCCAATTTAATGGGAGAAGAGAATAAGGGCTTTGGGTATATTATGCAGCACTTTGCTACAGAACGCCTTATTATGGGGATAAACGCACATGCTAGGGCAGAATGGGCAATAGATTATACCCTAGATTATATGAAGGAAAGAACCGCTTTTGGTAAAACCATAGACCGTTTTCAAGCCTTACGACATAAAATGGCAGAACGTAAAGCAGAGGTAGAAATGTCCAAAGCGTTTAACTATGCTGTAGCCTATAAATTAGATCGTAATGAATATCCGGTAAAAGAAGCTACGATGTCTAAACTCACTGCAACTAGAATCGCAGATGAAGTAATTAATGACTGTCTGCAAATGTTAGGCGGTTATGGCTATATGGAAGAGTACCCTTTAGCAAGAGCACTTAGAGATAGTAGGTTAGGTCCTATAGGAGGCGGAACCTCAGAGATACTAAGAGAGATCATTGCGAAGATGATTATTGATGGAAAAGAGTACAAAGTAAAAACCTAGTACCTATCTAAAATAAATTTAAATAGTGTTGCCCGATACAGAATTAGATGTATATTTGCAGCCTGAAAACAGATTAAGAACTAAAAGAAAGGAGGTCCCACTATGTTAATTATACCAGTAAAAGACGGAGAAAATATAGATAGAGCGCTTAAACGTTTCAAGCGTAAATTTGATCGAACAAAGACTATGCGTAACCTTAGGGAACGTAAGCAGTTCACAAAACCTTCTGTAACAAGAAGACGCGAGATCCAAAAAGCAGCTTATATTCAAGGTCTAAGAGACCAAGAGAATATCTAAAAAGCTATCCGTCCACCTGTAAAGGTGTCTGGATTAACAAGGGAGACTCATACTCTCTCAAGATATATACGTTGTCTTATAAAGTTTATCTTTGTAAGACAACGTTTTTTTATGCCTTTAGCTCCCTTTATAGATTACCTACGACTAGAGAAAAATTATAGCCATCATACCATTCTAGCTTACGAACGGGATATTGAGGAGTTTTCTGCTTTCGCGAAAGCGAACTATCAACAAGAAAATCTTGCAGACATTCATTACACTCAGATACGCAGTTGGATTGTAGAACTGGTAGAAAATGGAATTACTAATCGAACCATAAATCGCAAAGTATCTTCTCTTAAGGCCTATTATAAGTTCTTACTCAAAATAGGAGTAATACAGCTTACTCCTTTGGCAAAGCATAAGGCTTTAAAAACTCCCACAAAAATACAGGTGCCATTCTCACAAAAAGAAGTGGCCGAAGTGATTGCGAAACTACAGGCAAAAGATGATTTTGAATCCTTGCGGAACCTTCTTGTGGTAGAGCTATTATATTCTACGGGCATGCGGCGTGCAGAACTCATAGGACTTACTATAGGTAGTTTAGACCAGAGTCAAGGAATAATTAAAGTACTGGGCAAGCGCAATAAGGAGCGCAATATCCCATTGCTTCCTAAAATTCAGAAAACGCTAATAGCCTATTTATCAGAAAGAAACAAGCTCGCAGCGCACTCTAACAACGATCCGTTAATTATAACAAAAAAGGGCGTTAAAATTTATGACGTCCTTGTTTACAGAATTATAAATCACTACTTTAGTGAAGCCTCTAATAAGTTAAAAGTAAGTCCGCATATCGTTAGGCATTCATTTGCCACTCATTTGTTAAACGAAGGTGCAGACTTAAATATCGTTAAAGAGCTGTTAGGTCACGCAAGCCTTGCCTCAACTCAAGTATATACTCATAATAGTATTGCAGCTCTAAAAGATGTGTACAAAAACGCGCATCCCAGAAACAAGAAATAACGTAAAGGTATTCCGCTGGTAGATCGCCTGCCAGTGACTCTAACTAAAATAGTTTGAATTATGAAAGTAATCGTAGAAAGCCCAGGATTCGATGCAGATGTTAAACTCATTGATTTTGTTCAAAAGAAGTTAAATAAGTTAGAACAATTTTATGACCGAATAATCCAGGCAGATGTTTTCCTTAAACTGGAACCTAATAATAAACCGGAGAATAAAATAGTAGAAGTTCTTGTGCATGTGCCAGGTGATAAATTCATTGTAAAAAAGATGACAAAATCCTTTGAAGAAGGAGTGGATATATGCGCTCAATCCTTAGAACGTGTTCTAAAAAAGAGAAAAGATAAAATTAGATCCCATGTCTAGCGAAAAAAATAAATAAAAAGTTTTGTTAGATATTAAAATTGTATACATTTGCAGTCCGTTAGAAATAGCGGACTTTTTTATGGCTGTTTAGGGCCTTAAAAAAGAGCAAAAAAGCCGATGTAGCTCAGCTGGCTAGAGCAGCTGATTTGTAATCAGCAGG
>CAZXMY010000249.1:0-3983 GCA_964641325.1 uncultured Flavobacteriaceae bacterium
CACTATCATAGGACTTATGCTCAATACCTCTCCATGCTATAAACAGCACTACAATGAGACCTATTTGAAAAAAGAGCAAGCTCCTTTTTCTAATGTCTGCTTTTGGGTTTTTCTTGGCTTCCATAATATGTAAAAAATTTAAGTAGCTAAAGTAACGAAATTAAAAAGTAAAATGAAACTAAAATTTCGATTTTAGCATACTGGATTTATAAATCACTATGAGTACAACCATTAAGGCTAAAAATACTCCTGCTGCATTTGCCCATATATCCCATATATCGGGAGTTCTATAGGTAGTGAGCGCTCCCTGCAACACTTCAATACCTATGCCGTAAATAATTACGCCTAAACCAACCAGGAGTAAACGTGTAGTTTTTAGGTTATTTTTACCTGGTTTTTTCCAAAAAACAAACCAAAACATCCATGCCATCCCAAGTCCAAAATAAGCCACTAGATGTATTACTTTATCAAAATGATTAGGTGCCTCCACAATTTCTCCCGTATTAATGAGAGAACCTATGGTAAGCAGTATGGTATAGCCTATTGCGAAAGAAGCGAGGACCTTAGGCTCCAATAAGCGCCGCATAGCCCTCTGCGTCTAGAAGCTCTGCCACCTCATCTTGATTAGAAATCTTAATTTTTATCATCCATCCATCTCCATAGGCATCACTATTAACTACTTCTGGTTCGTCCTCTAGCGCTTCATTAAACGCAATAATTTCTCCAGAAAGTGGCAAGAACAAATCAGATACTGTTTTTACAGCCTCTACCGTTCCAAAAACTTCGTCTTTATCTAGTGTTTCATCTATAGTTTCTACCTCAACATATACAATATCACCTAGCTCACTTTGTGCAAAATGGGTAATACCCACCGTTGCTATATCGCCATCTATTTTAACCCATTCATGGTCTTTTGTGTACTTTAATTCTGCCGGTATACTCATAATCGTAATCTTAAAATATGGTTGTGAAATTTAGTTTATTGTTTGTGTTACGCTTTCGCGAAAGCGTAATTCTTCTTATTAATTTCCAAAATTATATCTCATCGTAAATCCGCTACGTATAGTGGTTTGCGGAAATGCCGTAGAAATTGCAAATGTCGAAAAAGTATGATCATAAAAGAACAATGCTGTTAGATTTTTGCTCAATGCATAATCTGCCGTAAATCGCAAGCCATAAATATCTTGTCCTGCGGTAGTCTGACTATTGTTTATATCTAAAAATCTAATAATGGTCTCATTTTGACGAAGGGACAAATCTGCCCTAAAGTTTAAGTCACTTTTGAGTACTGTTCTTCTGCCTCCCCATTTTGTAACAAAGGTAAGGTCCTTTACTCTATATCCCAATCCTAATATATACTCATCTCCCTTTAT
Source organism: uncultured Flavobacteriaceae bacterium (assembly GCA_964641325.1). Classification (GTDB taxonomy): domain Bacteria; phylum Bacteroidota; class Bacteroidia; order Flavobacteriales; family Flavobacteriaceae; genus Dokdonia. Next base: position 1,374 of record CAZXMY010000249.1, read on the forward strand.
CTCGGTTAATAAGTTATTATCAAAACTTAAGCCTAAAGCTCTATCTCTCTTAACTTCCGCTAGAATTTTTACAGAGTTTTTCATCTCAAAATCTAGACGAAGTAAAGGAGTAAACTGTTCGGTGAGGGTAACCGCATTAAAAAGAGTGCTATTTAAAAAATTATTGGATTGATCTCTTTGCGCCGTTTCTGGATTGGTATCTGTATTTCTATTGAAAGCCAAGTTGGTATTAAATTGATTAACAGTGTATCCCGCCGTATATCCATGCTGCATCGAGAAACGCTTAAAGTTTTTCTTAAACCACGGAATATTCATAAGTCCTGTATACTTCACATTCCAGTTTGGGAGTGGGATATCTCTAAAAGGGCCTAGTTTTGTTTTATTTACATCTCTTCCTGTATATGCAGAAAGGAAGGCGGGTAATAAAACGGCTTGATTGGTTCGCCCAAAACCTTCTGGGAATCCATCCTCATCAGTTTCAAAATCTGTTCCTCCATAAAAATTTTCCGCCAGTCTGTTTGCTACAGCAAGTCTATTCTCCTGAAAAGTCTGAAAGGTCTCAGAAAAATCTGAGGTGCTTCTGTTAAATGCCGTACCGATAAGTAAGGTAGAAATATTAAAGTTTCCGAAAGCATTACCGTTGAGCGATTGATACTCCAGGGTTATAGGATCTATTCTAAAATTCTCAGCATAATTTTCTTGAAAAACACGATTAAAATTGAGATCAATATCCAAATCTTTTAATAATCCTATACGTGCTTGTATAGCAAGATTTCTACTTTCTATCTCTCGATATTGCTGGTTAAAGTTTTGAAATAAGGTTAACCATCCATTACTTGCGGCGAGTTCTCTTACCTCTGCTTGACTTCCAAAAATGAAACCAGCCGTAGGCCTCAAAGTTCCTGCAAATCCTATCGATGGTGTATATCCAGGTAAGTAAATTCCATTATTTTCTTGGTAGGTTACTTGCACACGTTTTACTGCTGTAAGTAGAGCAATACCCGCATTAAGGGCTTTATCACTGCCGCTAAGACTGCTTCCAGAACTATTATTCCCTTGAGCCTCTTGCGATCTTGAATCTCTTGCAGATAGCGAACTTCTTCCACTATTATCATCATCAGGAGACGGGAGATTTGCTCCTCTGGAACGAATATTAGCATTTCTCCCGGCACTCTTTTTCTTTAAACCTATATATCTATAGAGTTTATCCATCTCAAAAGTACCATTAATGGCGTGTGTGTTTGTATTTTCTATGGCATTACCTAGATTATCCAATACGCCATCCCCATCTGCATCTAAAGTTTGAAACTGTTGGGACCCTCGCTGCCATCTATAACTTGCGGTATAGGCATAGGTTGCATTTATCCACTCGGTAAATGGTAATTTATCAAAGGGCAAATCGTAGTTGAGTTGAAGGTTTCCAAAATGTGTATTAGGTGTTCCTACATCAAAAAAACCATCATATACCCCAAAACCATCCCGTTCTTGTCCTAAATTATCTAAGAAAAGAGGGTTCCCGTCGTCATCTAAGAAGTTACGCACAATACGGTTATGACTTACGTCATAATTAAATCGTAAACTATTGGTAATAGGAAAGTTTACACTATACTGCCAATCAAACAGGTAATTTCTTTGGAATAACTTAGGCAAACCTATTGCTCCTTCTACTTGATCTACATCTCTAAATTGTTGTTCATTAAATTGCCTAATAATATTGGAACTTACCGCGACACTTGAAGGCAAGTAATTAAAGTTGAAATCTTTTAAGAATTTCCAATATTTTCCAGTAAAAAGAGAATCGTTTTTCTTAAATGGCTCGACAGGTTGCGGGTTAAAATCAAAATTATAGGTCCCTCCTAATCGGACATTTTGGTCTAAAGATTGTTCGATCTCAAAATCTCTGTGATCTGTTTGATTATAGGAGTAGGAGAAGGTCAAGTTCTCTACATCATAAGGTTGGGGTTTCTTATCTGATGTTCGGTTTTTACGTACACCTATAAGATTAATACTTCTTCTTCGCGTATAATCTTCTGCTCTATTTTGTATTTGGTCACGCTCTTCCTGAGACTCCGCATTATCGAGAACTTGTTGCAGTTCTACATCCAGAAATTGAGGATCAAATTTAGGCGTTATTAATTGCTCTCCAATCGCGTAATTAAACGGGATTTGTAATCCCCATTTTTTTGGCAAGAGTTGTCCAGCGTTTACGTTAGTTACAACATCATACTGGAACACATCCTCCAGACTTCTTTCCTGCGGTCCTTGTTCCAAGGATCCAAAACCGCTCGTACTTTGTCTTGCTGTGGCAGATACATTTGCAAAATCTGCTATATTCCCATCCATGTTCACAACCGCAGCCCAACCACCTGAATTTTCCAAACCTTCAAGGCGCAATTCATTAAACCATACTTCTCCACCTATTTCGCGTTGAGGGCCATTACTTGGGTTTGAATTCTTAACACCTAACATACCTGTACGCACATCTCCAAAACTAGGTAACCCTTTAATACCAACTCTTAACTCTCCTTCTTCAAAAGGTGTAGTCTCAGGGTTTACCTGGTCTGCATTCTCATTAAAGTAAAATATCTCATCAGGATCATTACCTAAGAA